>JBGSJU010000390.1:0-8132 GCA_041741655.1 Rhodobacterales bacterium | reverse complement strand
TTTCGTGCCCACGCCGCTGGCCGACGCGCTGCGCGCCGCGACCGCGCATCTTTATGGGGCCAGATCCACCCAGACCAAGGCATGACGGCTGGCCACGCCACCGGGGATCTTGCCCGCAGCGCGTACCGACAGCGTGGCGGCGGGCAGGATGAAACTGCTGCGCACCGGACCCACACCGTTCCAGTCCGTGGTCATCACCCCCGGCAGCGGGTCCTGCAACCGCCTATCCGCCAGCAAGGCGCGCAAGGCCTGCGGCCGGTGCTGATCGCGCGCGGGGTCAATGCCGGCCTCGGTCAGCAGCACGGGCGCCCCATCCGGAGTGCCATACCCGCCATCCAGAAACAGCGACCAGAACCGCAATTCGTCATGGTTGCGCAGGCCATTGCGATCCTCTGGCCCATCAAAGATCGGCGGCGTCGGGTGGCAGAGCAGCAGATGCAGCCGCCCCGCAGGCGTGTCCACCGGCACCGCCCAATGTCCGACCGACGACAGCCGCTGCACCGCCTGCGTCTCCGCCGACGGAAAGGGCAGGCCATCCATGACGGGCATAACGGCCCCCGGCAGATCGCGCCACAGCAGCGCGGAAAAATCCTGCGCGTTGCCGATGGGATAGCGCGACAGCACCGCCATGCCGCCCTGCCCGGCAAAGCGGCCATAGCCCTGCGCATCGCGCGGCCCGCCCAGCAGGCCGTCGCCATCCATATCCAGCCCGGTGGCGACGCCCGCGTTCGGTGGCAACGCGAAAACATGCGGATAGGGCCGCGCCAATCCGTCATTCACCGCCGCCAACCCGGCCAGTCGCGCATCCCAATCGACACCCAGCAGCACCAGAACATCGGCATCCGCCGCGTCCAGAACAGCGCGCACCGCCATCATCTGCGGGTCATCCCGCGCCGCATCGCGCAGCAACAGCCCCGGCCCCAAACGCGACAGCCCGGCCTGCCAAAGCGCCACGCGGACCCCATCCGCCATGGCAAAGGCCGGCAGCGCCAGCAACCAAAGGGTCAGGATCAGACGATTTGCGGCGTGCCGACGGTCACGCCTTCGGCTTCGGCCTGCGCATAGGCGCGGCGGCGCTTGGTTTCGATCATGTCCGCGATCCGCACCATGGCCAGACCGCGCGTTATCAGCATCGCCGGGAACATTGCCCATAACGTGATCGTCCAGACCAGAGTTTGCGAATTTTCCAACGCCGAGATCGTCATCAGGTTTGTCGCCGTCTTGGCGAAAGCCGGGATCAGGAATGGCAGCAAAAACCCTAACGAAAGGTTAAGGCGCGCATCATAACGCAGGCGCACCACCACGTCGCCACCCCCCGTCGGATCGAACAGCGGCAGGTTGATCCAGACGTTGAAGGCCCCGGTGCGCCCCGGCCAACCGCGCAGGCGGATCTGGATCAGAAAGACCAGGATCATCATCAGCGACACGCCATAGGCCACACTGGCGGACAATCGCAGCGTCCTGACCAGCGATGCAGGCGCATCGACAGGCAGAACCAGCGTCATCAACCTGACCGGCGAGAACGGAAAATCCAGCGCCAGCGCGGCCAGTCCACCGATCGCCACAAACAGGCGGGCCGCCGTGTCAGGTTCGGACACGCTGCGCGCGATCATGGTGACGGACAACACCGCGACCAGCGTGAAGGCGAACCGCACGCGATTGAAGGGCGGCGCATAGCGGAATTCCAGCAGGCTGGGATAGGCGGAACTGTATTCGACAAGGATCAGCACAGAGGCCAGCAACGCGACAAGGATGACGACCTGTGTGGTGTCCGTTGCGACCCCGGGCAGCAAAAGCGCCGGGGTAACGACCAGAAGGCCGACCAAAAAGCTGCGCACCAAAGCGCCTGTCATGCGTGCGATCACTACCCGTTCCCTTCAAACTGGCCGCGCACGATACAGTGTCGCGCTGCTGTTCCAACTTGATCCCGCCATTTATGGCGGACTGCCTCATTCTTGCCCAATTTCTGCCTTCTTTCGTCTTTGCGCTCAAGGCTCGGGTCCAACAAACCCAAATTGCCGGCGATTTCGTGAAGGAAGTGGTGCCGGAATGCATCAAGAGTGGTACAAAAAAAAGGCGTCAAGTCAGAGGGATACAACGGATAGTGGCGTTCCCGGCCGGGAACGCCACATGTGTCTTTCGACCGACAATTTGGCTTAATTCGTCGCCAGATTTTTTTCCAGCTACGTTGTGATGGTGGTGGACCCGGCGCAAGGCATGCCAGCCACTGCGCCCGGTCCAGTCAGACCCAGGGGCGATCCGCCGCCGCCTGCGCCTCGAACGCATCGATGGCGGGGGCCTTTTCCATCGTCAGGCCGATGTCATCCAGCCCGTTCAGCAGACAGTGTTTCTTGAACGGGTCGATGTCGAAATGGAACGTCTCGCCATCCGACGCGGTGACGGTCTGCGCCGCCAGATCGATCTGGATGCGGGCATTGGCGCCCTTTTCCGCGTCCTGCATCAACAGCGCCACCGCCGCGGGGGGCAGCGCGATGGGCAGAATGCCGTTCTTGAAGCAGTTGGAATAGAAGATATCCGCGAAAGAGGTCGAGATCACGCAGCGGATGCCGAAATCCAAGAGCGCCCAGGGCGCATGTTCGCGCGACGATCCACAACCGAAATTGTCGCCCGCCACCAGAATCTCCGCGCTGCGATATTGCGGCTGGTTCAGCACGAAATCCGGGTTCTCGCGGCCTTCGCGATCATAGCGCATCTCGTCGAACAGGTTCTTGCCAAGGCCCGACCGCTGGATGGTTTTCAGGAACTGCTTGGGGATGATCATGTCGGTGTCGATATTGACCAGCGGCATGGGGGCTGCGATGCCGGTCAGGTTGGTAAAGGGGGTCATGTCTGGGTTCCTTGGCCGATGCGCCGGGCGCGATGGTGTCAGACCTAGCAAAGCCGCACTGCCGTTCCAAGCCCTGCAAACGCCAGCGCCGCGCCCGATGGGACGCGGCGCCTGTAATGTCGCCCTGATCGGTCCATCAGGCCTTTGCGCGACGACGCTTGAGGGCAGCAAGACTACCCAGCGCGCCAATCAGCAGGAAGCCAGCGGCGGGCACCGGCACGGCAGACACCGAAACCGAGTCGACATCGAAACCGTCGCCGTCGCCGGTTGTCGCATCGGTAAGACGCAGCAAGCTGTACACACCACCAAAGGTCACCGGGACGCCAAGGGCCAAGCCGGTCGGCCCTGCATTCGAGATCACGCCCAGATCATCCCACATCGACGAAAACACGTTGAACGCTTCGACCTTGGCTGCTTCCGGATAGTTCGACCGGCTGCCGGCGGTCACTTCGACCACAGTTCCGGGTCCACCAAAGTTGGTGCCAAACGCAAACACCGCTTGTCCGAAGCGCAGCGAGTAAAAGCCGCCAAAGGTGTTCTGGCCAATCGCGTAAGCGTTTGATGCCCCCAACGCGTTACCGGCATCGCTGCGCGTGGTGGTGTTCGTCGCTGTCGTCGTGGTCGTCGCACCCACCGTAACCGAAATCGCGTTGACTGTTGCCGCACCGGCTGCGCCAGCAAGGGCCGCGACCGAAAGCGCGGACACCGTAACCAGAACCTTGAAATTCATGTTCGCCTCCGAGGTAATCGCGTAAAAAAATACTCCGAGGTGGACCCAAAGCACGTTTCCGAAGCCGCCTGCAAATGATTAGTGAGTTTGCGGCAAATTTCCCGGAAACTGTTGGGTCATTACAATCCGGTTGCGCATGAATGCCTGTCGGCAACGGGTGTCGTTGCCTGACCGGAAACCTAACTGGCGCGGTCAGGCTGCAATGCCCGGAAATCCGCGCGTCGCGCCCGAATCACATCATCTCCCGCACGTCGGTCAGGTGTCCGGTAATCGCCGCTGCCGCCGCCATGGCCGGGCTGACCAGATGCGTGCGGCCCTTGTAGCCCTGCCGCCCTTCGAAGTTGCGATTGGACGTGGACGCACAGCGTTCGCCGGGCGCCAGTTGATCCGGGTTCATCGCCAGACACATCGAACAGCCCGCCAACCGCCATTCAAATCCCGCGTCGATGAACACTTGCGCGATGCCCTCGGCCTCGGCCTGAGCACGAACCAAACCGGATCCAGGCACCACCATCGCGCGTTTCACCGCGATCTTCTTGCCTTTCAGGATCGCCGCCGCCGCGCGCAGGTCTTCGATCCGGCCATTGGTGCAGGACCCGATGAACACGGTGTCGATCGCCACATCGGTCAGTTTCTGACCGGGCGTCAGCCCCATGTAATCCAGCGACCGCTTGGCCGCGTCCACCTTGCCGCCGGTGAAATCCTCGGGATGCGGCACCGTTGCCGTGATCGGCAGCACATCTTCGGGCGATGTGCCCCATGTGACGACGGGGGCGATATCCTCGCCTTTCAGCGTCACCACCTTGTCCCACTGGGCATCATCATCGGAAAAAAGCGTCGCCCACCACGCCATCGCCTTGTCCCAGTCGGTACCTTTCGGCGCATGGGGGCGGCCCTTGACATAGGCGTAGGTGGTTTCGTCCGGAGCAATAAGCCCAGCGCGCGCGCCGCCTTCGATGGCCATGTTGCAGACGGTCATGCGGCCTTCCATCGACAGTTCGCGAATGGCCTGCCCGCAATATTCGATGACATAGCCGGTGCCGCCTGCCGTCCCCGTGGCGCCGATGACCGACAGGGTGATGTCCTTGGCGGTGACGCCGGGGCGGAGCGATCCGGTGATTTCCACCTTCATGTTCTTGGATTTCTTCTGGATCAGGGTTTGCGTCGCCAGCACATGTTCGACTTCCGACGTGCCGATGCCATGCGCCAGCGCGCCGAACGCGCCATGCGTCGCGGTATGGCTGTCACCGCAGACCACGGTCATGCCGGGCAGGGTCCAGCCCTGTTCGGGGCCGACGATATGCACGATGCCCTGCCGGATATCCGACACCGGGTAATAGTGGATACCGAAATCGCGCGCGTTCTTGTCCAGCGCGGCCACCTGAATGCGGCTGTCTTCGGTCATCTGGTCGGGGTTTTCGCGGCCCGCGGTGGTCGGCACGTTGTGATCGGGCACCGCGATGGTCTTGTCCGGCGCGCGGACCTTGCGGCCCGTCATCCGCAGCCCTTCGAAGGCCTGCGGGCTGGTGACTTCGTGCACCAGATGGCGGTCGATGTACAAAAGGCATGTGCCATCCTCGGCTTCATGCGCGATATGGGCATCCCAGATTTTATCGTAAAGCGTTTTGCCGGACATGGGGTCCTCTTGGGTGATAAGGGCGGAAAACGGGCGACACCGGGCCGTTCAGGTGCGCGCCCGCACCGCACACGCAGCGCCGAAAAAGCGCTCGTTCAGGCGCAGACGGTCGGCAATGTCGAACAAACGGCTCATGACAGCCGGGATACAATGGCCACGGACAGGCATCAATCCCCCAACGCCGCGCGTTCCGCTTGCGTTTCATTGAAAAGTCACGCAATCGCTGTTACCTTGAATTCAGGCCTTGCGCCGGGGCCCGGACCGGCGCGCAACCCATGGAGGACGATGTCCTGTCCCTGCATACTGCCGCGGCACCCGCCGCACATGGAGGCGCTATCGTGAATGCGATCAATGCCTCGCTCGAAACGGATGTAAGCAGCGAAGAACTGCTGGCTGCCATCCTCTCCTCCCTCGATGATGACAAGGCCGAAGATGTCGTGCAGATCGACCTGCGCGGGCGGTCGTCGATTGGCGATTACATGGTCGTCGCGTCGGGGCGGTCGTCGCGTCAGGTCGGTGCCATCGCCGAAAAACTGGCCGACCGGCTGAAACAGGCCTACGGTCGCAACAGCAAGATCGAAGGCAAGGAAACCGGCGACTGGGTGCTGATCGACACCGGCGATGTCATCGTCCACGTGTTCAGGCCCGAGGTGCGCGAGTTCTACCAGTTGGAAAAGATGTGGCTTTCGACACCCGGTAGCGCACTGGTCTGATGCGGCTGCACATCTGCGCGGTCGGGCGGCTGGCCTCGCGCACGCCCGAATTCGCGCTGATTGCGGACTATGTGGCGCGCGCGGATCGCGGCGGGCGCGCCCTGTCCCTTGGCCCCGTGTCGATCCACGAAGTCGACCCGAAGAAGCCCGGCATGGCCGCCGAAGCCGACGCCCTGCGCCGCGCCATTCCGGAACACGCGACACTGGTCTGTCTGGATGAACGCGGGCATCTGTTGTCCTCGCCCGATCTGGCCGCGCGGCTGGAAGGCTGGCGTGACGCAGGCGCGCAGGATCTGGCCTTTGTGATCGGCGGTGCGGATGGCATCGACCCCGGCCTGCGCGACACGGCGGCGCTGACATTGTCGTTCGGGCGCATGGTCTGGCCGCACATGCTGGCGCGGGTGATGCTGGCGGAACAAATCTATCGCGCGACGTCGATCCTTGCCGGTGCGCCGTATCACCGCGCGTGATGCAGTTCCCTTTGCGCCGCATAGGGCCTAGAAGGACGCAAAGCCGCAAAGGGTGCCCGTATGACCGTTCCGAAACCCGTGATCCTGTGCATCCTTGACGGCTGGGGCTATCGCGCGGATCGCACCGCAAACGCCCCCGCGCTGGCGCACACCCCGGCCTTTGACAGCATCATGGCGACCTGCCCGCATTCTTTGCTGATAACGCATGGCCCCGACGTGGGCCTGCCGTCGGGCCAGATGGGCAATTCCGAGGTCGGGCATACCAATATCGGCGCGGGCCGCGTGGTGGCGATGGATCTGGGCCAGATCGATCTGGCCATCGAGGATGGCAGTTTCTTTCACGCCGCCGCGCTGACCGATTTCATCGCCGCGCTGCAAAAGACCGGCGGCACGGCGCATCTGATGGGTGTGATGTCGGACGGCGGGGTGCACGGGCACCTGTCGCACATGATCGCGGCCACCCGCGCGATCATGGCGGCCGGTGTGCCCGTGGCGTTGCACCTGATCACCGATGGCCGCGATGTGGCCCCGAAATCCGCCTATGGCTATCTGGAGGAACTGACGGCCGCGCTGCCCACCGGTGTGCGGCTGGCCACGCTGACCGGGCGCTATTTCGTGCTGGACCGCGACAACCGCTGGGAACGCGTGGCCGAGGCGGCGGCGGTGATCCTGCGCGCACAGGGCCTACATGCCGCCACCGCGCATGCGGCGATCACGGCGGGGTATGAACGCTCCGAGACGGACGAGTTCATCACCGCGACCGCGCTAGGCGATTACGCAGGCGCACGCGATGGCGACGGGCTGTTCTGCCTGAATTTCCGCGCCGACCGGGCACGGGAAATCCTGCGCGCCCTGCTGGAGCCCGGATTTGCCGCCTTTGACGTCGGGGCGCGCCCCGCTTGGGCCGCTGCAATCGGCATGGTCGAATACTCCGAAGCGCATAATGCGTGGATGGTGCCGGTATTCCCCGCGCGTGACATCCGTAATGCGCTGGGGGCCTGGGTCGCGGCGCACGGCCTGCGGCAGTTCCGGCTGGCCGAAACGGAAAAATACCCCCATGTCACCTTCTTTCTGAATGGCGGCAAGGAAGACCCGGAGGTGGGCGAAGACCGCTACATGGCGCCGTCCCCCAAGGTGGCCACCTATGATCTGGCCCCCGAAATGTCGGCGGCCGAAGTCACCCGCGAACTGGTCGCCGCCATCGCGCGCGGGTATGATCTGATCGTGGTGAACTATGCCAACCCCGACATGGTCGGCCATACCGGCGTTCTGAAGGCGGCGATTCGCGCTTGCGAGGCGGTGGATCAGGGGTTGGCGCAGGTGCTGCCCGCGCTGGCCGCCGTGGGCGGGGCGATGATCGTGACGGCGGACCATGGCAATTGCGAAGTGATGGTCGATCCGGTGACGGGCGGGCCGCACACCGCCCACACGCTGAACCCGGTGCCGGTGGTGCTGGTGGGTGGGCCTGCAGGCGCACGGCTGCGGGATGGCGGGCGGCTGGCGGATCTTGCCCCCACGGTGCTGCAACTGATGGGCTTGCCGAAACCGCCCGAGATGACCGGGGAAAGCCTGATCGCATGATCCTGCGGCTTGTTCTTCTGTGCCTGCTGGCCACGCCGGTTGCGGCGCAAAGCCTCGATGATCTGCAGGCCGCCGAAGCCGCGCGCCTTGCGGCCACGCGGCTGGATGCTGCGGCACAACAATTGTCCGCTGCCGAAAGCGCGCGCGACCGTGT
>JBGSJU010000389.1:0-6499 GCA_041741655.1 Rhodobacterales bacterium | reverse complement strand
GCCGACGCCCTGCACGGTCTGCAACAGCAAGACCTGCGCGGCATTTGCGCCGGTGACCACACGCTGCGCATCGCGCGACAGCACCCAAGCCCCCGCGGTATCCAGCGTTGTCACGCCGGTCAGATCGACCGCGGCGGATGGCCCGGCCTGATCCAGCTGACTGCGGACATCATCCAGCGTGGCCAGTGTGACCGGCCCGGTCAGGGCCACCCCCACCGTCGGCATGGCCTTAGCCGCCAATGCGCAACGTGCCGAGGTCACCCAGCAGGCCGAACCCGCGCAACAGCCAGATGACCACAAGGATCACCACGACGACGTTCAGGATGGATTTGATCTTGCGGTCCATCGGCAGGTAATTGTTCACCGCCCAAAGGGCGACGCCGACGACGACAAGGGTAACGACAAGGTCGATGACCGACATGGGATGACTTTCTGTGGGATGGGGCGCCTGACCCGACAGGGGTCCGGGCGCGGCGGGAAATGGTTAAAGATACGGCAGACCGGTGCCGATTCAGCCGTTGGATGTGCCGCGCAGCAGCAGCACGACCCCACCGGCCACGCAGGCGATGCCGCCGACCAGATACCACATCGTGGCATCGGTATAGCGGCCGGTCAGGGCTTCGGAGACTTGGTCAACCGGCGCTGCCGATCCCTGCCACGCGAAAAACAACAGCGCGGCTCCAATGGCCAGGGCAATGACGGCGACAATCCTTGACTGTGTCATGATCCATTCTTTCTGGACAGCGGCCGCACCCAAAGGGCGCATGTGTCCGACGATACTTCAAAGCCAGTATGGCGCATGATGTGAGGTGCTGCCCTAACCTGCATCAGCCGGAACCCGGCCAAAGATCGCGCACCGCAAGCCCTACCTTGCCGCAAGTCCATCGCGCGCTGATGCAGGTTAGGGCACCGCGCAAGGCCGCCGATTATTCTCCTGATACCCCGACGTCCGACAGTGCGCCGCGCCCAGTCCCGGCGTGACGCCAGACGGGGTTCGCCCGGTCGCGCTAGGCCGGGGGAAGCCGAATTTGCACACAGGAGCCAAGATCATGGACAAAGACCGCATCAAGGGAACCGTCAAGCAGGCCACCGGCACCGTCAAGGAGCAGGTCGGCAAGGCAACCGACGATCCCGCGCTGGAAGCCGAAGGTTTTCTGGAGAAAACCGAAGGCGCGATCCAGAAAGCCATCGGCAAGGTGAAGGACGCCTTCCGGGGGGACTGACGCCATCTGCTGCGTCCCGTTTCCCGACCATTTGCGAAAGGCCATGAGCATGGACAAGAACAAGAAACCAAAAGCCGCCTCGACCCTGGCAAAGACCGCAAAGCCGCAAAGCGACTACAAGACCCGCGACCCGGAAGGCAAGACCAACCCGACCGACGCCGCCTTTCAAAAAGCTTTCGGCAAAGGCAAATCCGTCCCCAAGAAGGGCTGACCCTTTTGTCGAATGGCCCTGCCGCAGGATCCCTTGTGCGGCGGGGCCTCTTAACCTCTGGAACTTGGAGAAAATGATGCTCGGCACCATCCTGATTGTCGTTCTTGTTCTCATGCTGATCGGCGTGCTGCCAACATGGTCGCACAGCGCCAAATGGGGCTATGGACCCAGCGGCGGCATCGGCATCCTGTTGTTGATCCTGCTGGTGCTGGTCGCGACCGGACGGTTGTGATCACAACCTTCGCTTGGCAGGAATGACGCGTCCCCGCAGATGTCGGGGATGCCGCGCAGCCTGCAAATGCCCGCACGTGAACGGTCCGCGGCACCGCCACCGGACCCGGACCCGCAAAACATCAATGTCCGAAATCGTCCGCGCCGCGTTCAGCGCCGCCGCACCGAATTGCCGCCCGCGATGATGTGGTTGATCATCGCCGCCACGGCGACGTTCAACGCGTCATTGTCGCTGGGCGGTGCCTGTTCATGCGACATCGCGGCGTCTTTCAGAATGCCCAGGATCTCGCGTTCCGGCAGGATGTTGCGGTCATTCAACGCCAGCAACAGCGATTCGCAGATCGACAGGGCTGCGGTTCCGGCAATGTCATTCAGCGTTGTCATGATGTCTGTCGCTTTCGGTTCGGGGGATGGGGCATCGGGCCTGTGCCGCAATGTTGCAACGCCTCGTTATACTAGTCGCGATCTGCTAACGTTAACTGATGCAAAGCAGGATCATGACCAAGTCTCCAAGATATCGGATGCTTGATATGTGTGAACATCAACACGGCGGGGTCTTGTCATGACGATACTTGAAAGCCCCCTGACGCGGAAACTGTCCGCCTTCGTCGCCCTGTCAGACGCTGATCTGGAAACGCTGGCGCGGTTCCATCGCCGGCGCAGGACATTTCTGGCCGGACATCAGATGATTGCCGAAGGCGAACCGCACCAGTCCGCCTTCATCCTGGCCGAAGGCTGGGCCTGTTCGTTCAAGGTGCTGCCGGACGGCGAACGCCAGATCGTTGATTTCCAGATCCCGGGCGATTTTCTGGGCCTGCGCGGCATCCTGTTTCGCACCGCCGACCACAGCACCGAAGCCGTGACAAAGATCGAGGCGTCCGAGGTACTGGCTACCGACATCTTCGAAAGCTTCGCCGAGGCGCCACGTCTGGCGACCGCCGTGTTATGGGCGGCCTCGCGCGACGAGGCGATGGTCGTGGAACATCTGGTCAACCTTGGTCGCCGGTCCGCCGAGGTGCGAATGGCGCATTTCCTGCTGGAACTGAGTGCGCGGTTGAAACTGGTGGGCGTGGGCGACAAGACGGGGTTTGATTGCCCGCTGACGCAATACCATCTGGCGGATGCGCTGGGGCTGAGCGCGGTGCATGTGAACCGCGTGCTGCGCCAGTTGCGCGAAGACGGTCTGGTCACGTTTCAGAAGGGCCGGGTCACGTTTGACAATCGGGCCGGTCTGATCGCACTGGCCGCGTTCGACGTAGATTATCTGGATCACGAAGGGCCGCTGTTGCGCTAGCGCGGTCGGATTTCGCAACTGTCGTCAGCTCTGCCGGATGGCGCGCGCAGTTGCGCGGCCCGTCCGTGACCTCCTTGGCGGCTGTAGGCGAAACCTTTGCGCGGGTCGGGATTTGACCCCCGATGTCCCGATCAAGGGTCTCGCCTAAACTCGCACCAGACAATAACGGCGCCTTGTTTTTACCGTCCCTTTGACCATGCCCCGGATCGCGGTTGACCGGGCTGATGCAGGTTGGTGGCAGGGATAAATGTTTGCCACCGATCCGGCTTGGATGCAGCCCGGTTGCAAACAGAAAAAGGACGGGCGCGGGATCATCCCGGCCCGTCCCGATCTTTGCGCGGCGACCCGATCAGTTGGTCGGCGTGATCACGATTTCCACCCGGCGGTTCTGGGCCCGGCCGGCTTCGGTGGCGTTCGACGTGATCGGTGCGGCAAAGCCGCGGCCCGACACAGCGATCCGGGTCGAGGCGATGCGGTTGCGCACCAGTTCCATCGCCACGGCCATGGCGCGGTCCGCGCTCAGCTGCGTGGCATAGGCGGCGGACCCGACGTTATCGGTATGCCCGATCACGCGCACGGTCGAGGCCGGATGGCGTTTCAGGCTGTCCGACACGACGCGCAGGGTTGGCAGCACCGCATTGACCACGGCCGTCGATGCGGGGGCAAAGGTGATCGCTTCGGGCAGGGTCACGCGCAACTGGCTGCCGGTGTTGGTCAGGATCGCGCCCGATCCGGCCAGCGACTGCCGCAATTCGGCTTCCTGCATCGCCATTTGCGCCGCGATGGTGCCGGCCAGCACGACCCCGGACGCGCCGGGTGTCACAACCGGGCCCTTGTTATAGGTGCAGCCACCCAAGGCCAATGCGGCGACAAGCGCGCCAATCCCCAAAGTAAAAACGCGGGTCTTTCCCATCTGTCATATCCTTTCAGGGGTGCAGCCGGACCGGCCGTTGCCGCACGGGTGCACCGAAACATGAACGTGCTGTGCCATGCCGGCCCCGCGGGCGGGCTGATGTGGATCAGGCAAAGGCCGGTTTCCCCGGCAGGTCTTATCCGGTCACCAATCCGTCCCCGACCACGATGCGGCGGCGACAGCGCGCGGCGATCTTTTCGTCATGGGTCGAAATCAGGAATGTGGTGCCTTCGGCGCGGTTGATATCCGCGATCAGGTCCATCACCTGCGCCGCCGACACGCTGTCCAGATTGCCGGTGGGTTCGTCCGCCAGCACCAGATCGGGCCGGTTCATCAGCGCGCGCGCCACCGCGACACGCTGTTTCTGGCCACCCGACAAGTTGGCCGAAGGGAAATCGATCCGCGTCTCCAGCCCCATGCGCACCAGCAATTCGCGGCCGCGCGCGCGGGCGACGGCGGTTTCGCGCCCGTCGCGCACGGCAGTGGGAAAGATCACGTTTTCCAGCGCGGTGAAATCCGGCAGCAGGTTGTGGAACTGGAACACAAAGCCGATGTGGCGGTTGCGGAATTCGGTCAGCGCGCGGTCATCGGCGGCCACCAGATCCTGCCCCAGCATTTCATAGCTGCCCGAGGTGGGTTTCATCAGCGTGCCCAGAATGGTCAACAGTGTGCTTTTGCCCGACCCCGACGGGCCCAGCAGCGCCGCCATCGCGCCGGCTTCGATCGTCAACGACAGGCCGCGCAGCACGCGGGTTGCGGCCTCGCCCTCGCCAAAGGTCTTGACCAGATCGCTGACCTGCAACAGCGCGGTCATTGCCCGATCGCCGTGACCGGATCGACGCGGGCGGCGGCCCGGGCGGGCAGGATCGACGCCAAAACAGCCCCGATCACCGTCAGCGTGATTGCCAGCCCATAGGACCCTTGGGTGATGTCCATCGGCAGCGTGCCTGACCGGAACGCCTCGCGCGGCGGAAAGGGCAGCAATGCCAGATATCCCAGCCCCGCCCCCGTCAGCCCGCCCAGCAACCCCACCAGCGCACCTTGCGTGACAAAGACGAACACGACAAAGCCGCGCCCCGCCCCCATCGCCCGCATGATGCCGATCTCGGGCCGGCGGCGGTAGGTGGATAGCAACAACGCGGACGCAACCCCGATCACGATGGTGATCAGCGCGAAGGATTTCAGGAAATAGCCGGTCTGCGCCTGTGCATCCAGCGCCTCCATCAACTGTTCGGCGCCGTCGGTCCATGGCACCGCGTCCAGCCCGGTCAGGGCGCGGACGCGCAGCGCGGTGGCATCGGCGGCGTTCAGGTCGAACAGCTTAATCTCGATCCGTGTGACGCCCTGCGGCAATGCGAACAGCGTGCGCGCGGTGGGCAGGCTGACATAGACGCTGCCCTCGTCCAGCCGGCCATTGCCGGTATCGTAGATGCCCGACAGCGTCAGCACCATGGCGACGCCGACCGCCGATTGCACCCGCACCGTCTGGCCCAGCCGCAGCGACAGGTCATCGGCCAGCTTTTGCCCCAGCACGATCTGCCCGGACGCCAGCCGTTCCGTGCCGCCGACCATGTAGCCGCGCAGATCCAGAATGGCGGATTCGCGCCCCGGTTCCACGCCCGTCACCGACACCTGCGCCACCTGCGCGCCGCGGGTCAGGAACCCCGCGCCGTTGATCTGCGGCGACACCGCCTTGACCCCCGGCACGGCGGAAATCAGCGGGATGAAGGTCGCCGCCTCGGTCAACGTTGCGGTCCGCGCGCGGGCACGTTCTGTGACCGCCAGCACCTGACCATCCGGGGCAATCAGCAACGGCGGGTCGCGATCCTCGGCCTCGATCGTGATGTGGCTGATGTCGCCCACGGTGCGCGACAGGATGAATTGCGCCAGCCCGCCGATCAGCGCCGACATGAAGATGAAGATGAACACCCCGACCGCAACCCCCAGCACCAGAAGCGCCGTCTGCGCCTTTGACGCGGTCAGGTACCGGGTGGCGATCTTCAGCGCGTACAGCATCAGGGCTGCGCCACCCGCACGGATTGGCCGGCGGTGATGCCGGTGGCATCCTGGATCACCTGATCGCCCGGTGCCAGCCCGTCGGTCACGATCAGCCGCGCGGCGGGCCAGTCGATCACCTGAACCGGCCGGGGTTGGGCCAGACCGTCCACCACCACGAACACGCCGCCATCCGGCGTGATCGCGGCGCGCGGCACGGTGATGGCGGCATCGCGGCTATCCACGATGATGTTGGTCGCCACGGTCAGGCCCACCGGCGCCACGACCGCGACGTCAAAGGTCAGTTGCAAGGCCAAGCCGCCGGTCGTTGCATCGACGCGCTGCGACACGAAACTGACCCGGCCTGCGCGCGTGGCGGTTTCGCCCGCCAATTGCATCACGGTGGGCTGGCCGACGCGGATCTGGGTGGCATAAGCCTCGTCCACATCGGTTTCGACGATCAGTTCCGTCAGATCGGCGATAGTCATCAGCCGCGTCGCGGCATCGATTGTCTGGCCCGGTTCGACATTGCGCTCCAGCACCGTCCCGGAAAAGGGCGCGCGCAGCGTGTAATTGGCCAGCGTGGCGCGGGCCTGATCGACCAGCGCGCTGGCGCGCGCCACCTCTTGCGC
>JBGSJU010000388.1:0-5664 GCA_041741655.1 Rhodobacterales bacterium | reverse complement strand
GATGTCAGGTCATCCGCGGGCTGTGGCGGCCAATCCGTGCGCGCCCATGACGGGCCATGGGCCGCCTGTTTCGCATCGCGGTCGGCGTCCCCCAAGGCCGCAAAGAACGCGGCCCAACCGGCATCGACCGACGCGGGGTCGGCGGCATGTTGCGCCTGCAACTGTTCCAGGTATTCCGCGTTATGCCCCTGCATGAAGCTGGAGGCGTGAAACTGGCTGTTGGGGGTCTGTTCGGTCATCTGCGATGTCCTCTTGCGCGCCGCGTCCGGCGGATGGTCAGTGCGGGGCGCGAGGATACGCGCCCCCCGTGTCTTGTCAGCGGGCCTTAGCCCTTGATGGCCTGCATCACCGCCTCGCCCAGATGGGCGGGGCTTTCGGCCACGATGATGCCGGCGGCGCGCATCGCGTCGATCTTGGATTCCGCGTCGCCCTTGCCACCGGCCACGATGGCCCCGGCATGGCCCATGCGGCGGCCTTTTGGCGCTGTGCGCCCGGCGATGAACCCGGCGGTGGGTTTCCAGCGGCCGCGTTTCTTTTCATCGGCCAGAAACTGCGCCGCTTCTTCTTCCGCCGCGCCACCGATTTCGCCGATCATGATGATCGACTGGGTTTCGGGGTCAGCCAGGAACATTTCCAGCACGTCCAGATGTTCGGTGCCCTTGATCGGGTCGCCGCCGATACCCACGGCGGTGGATTGGCCCAGACCCAGATCGGTGGTCTGCTTGACCGCCTCATAGGTTAGCGTGCCCGAGCGTGACACGACACCGACCGAGCCACGCTTGTGGATATGGCCGGGCATGATGCCGATCTTGCACGCTCCGGGGGTGATCACGCCGGGGCAATTCGGCCCGATCAGGCGCGACTTGGAATTCAACAGCGCGCGTTTCACCTTCATCATGTCCAAGACCGGGATGCCTTCGGTGATGCAGACGATCAGCGGCATTTCCGCGTCAATCGCTTCGAGGATGCTGTCCGCGGCAAAGGGCGGCGGCACATAGATCACCGAGGCATTGGCCCCGGTCCGCGCCATCGCTTCATGGACGCTATCGTAAACCGGCAAGTCCAGATGCGTGGTGCCACCTTTGCCGGGCGTCACGCCGCCGACCATCTTGGTGCCATAGGCGATGGCCTGTTCGGAGTGGAACGTGCCCTGTGAACCGGTAAAGCCCTGGCAGATCACCTTGGTATTTTCGTTGACAAGAACTGCCATTTTCTTAACCCTTCACGGCCTTGACGATCTTTTGTGCCGCGTCGGCGAGGTTATCGCCCGCGATCACGTTCAGACCGGAATTACGGATGATGTCCTTGCCCAGATCGACGTTGGTGCCTTCCAGACGGACCACCAGCGGCACCTTCAGGCCGACCTCTTTCACTGCCGCCAGCACGCCTTCGGCGATCACGTCGCAGCGCATGATGCCGCCAAAGATGTTGACCAGAATGCCTTTGACGTTGGGGTCCGATGTGATGATCTTGAACGCCTCGGTCACTTTTTCCTTGGTCGCGCCGCCGCCGACATCCAGAAAGTTGGCGGGTTCGGCCCCATACAGCTTGATGATGTCCATCGTGGCCATCGCCAGACCGGCGCCGTTGACCATGCAGCCGATTTCCCCGTCCAGCGCCACATAGTTCAGGTCGAACTTCTGCGCCGCCAGTTCCTTGGGGTCTTCTTCGCTTTCGTCCTTCAGCGCCTGAATGTCGGGGTGGCGATAAAGGGCATTGCCGTCGAACGACACCTTGGCATCCAGCACCTTCAGGTCGCCCTTGTCGGTGACGATCAGGGGGTTGACCTCCAGCATCTCCATGTCCTTCTCGACGAAGGCTTTGTACAGGATGCCCATCAGGCTGACGCATTGCTTCATCGCGGGGCCGGTCAGACCCAGCGAAAACCCGATGCGGCGGCCGTGGAACGCCTGATAGCCCGTCGCGGGATCGACGCTGAACGACAGGATCTTTTCCGGGGTGTGGGCCGCGACCTCTTCGATGTCCATGCCGCCTTCGGTCGAACAGACAAATGAAATCCGCGAGGTCGCGCGGTCCACCAGCACCGCCAGATACAGTTCACGGCTGATGCCCGAACCGTCCTCGATGTAGATGCGGTTGACCTGCTTGCCGGCCGGGCCGGTCTGATGCGTGACCAGCGTGCGGCCCAGCATCTTTTTCGCTTCTTCGGCGGCTTCTTCGACCGAACGGGCCAGACGGACACCGCCCTTTTCACCCGCGTCGGGTTCCTTGAACTTGCCCTTGCCGCGGCCACCGGCGTGGATCTGCGCCTTGACCACCCACAGGGGGCCGTCCATCTCGCCCGCCGCTGTCTTGGCCTCTTCGGCGCGCAGGACGACGCGGCCATCGGAAACCGGTGCGCCATACGCGCGCAGTAGCGCCTTCGCCTGATATTCGTGGATGTTCATCCGAGAAACCGTCCCATCATTGCTGCGATTGGCCAGCGGTATAGGCGCAGGGTAACGGTTTCGCTAAGGGTTTCTGCCGCGCGGCGGGAATTTGCAGCGGGTTTTCCGGATTTGTGATCACAGTTTTCGGGGGTGTGATCACAAAAATTGGGGCAAAAGGTCTGCGGCGAATCGTCTCGCAGGCTTGACCGGTTTCAGGCCGCCGCCGACGCCGCCACCTGCAGCATCAACCGTGTCGCCAGCCCCATATCCTGCACCGACACATATTCGAGCGGGCCATGGATGTTCTGCATGCCGGTGAACAGGTTGGGGCATGGCACGCCCATTTCGGTCAGGCGCGACCCGTCGGTGCCGCCGCGCACCGGGCGCGACACCGGGTCGATGCCAAGGCTGCGCGCCGCATCGCGGGCAAGGTCCACCGGTGTCATGTCTTTTTCCAGCCAGTAGCGCATGTTGCGATATTGCGGCGTGATGGTGCAGGTGATGCGCGCGCGCGGTTCGGTGGCGGCAATCGCGGCACAGACCTGTTGCACCAGCGCGCCCTTGGCGGCCAGCCCGTCGCGTTCGAAATCGCGCAGGATGAATTTCAGCCGCATTTCCGAAGAATTGCCGGTCATGTCGGTGACATGGATGAACCCGTCGCGCCCGCCGGTGGTTTCGGGTGTTTGCGTGGCCTGTGGCAGGGTATCGACAATCTTTGCCGCCAGATGGATCGCGTTGACCAGCTTTCCGGTGGCAGAACCCGGGTGGATCGACACGCCGGTCACGGTGACGGTCGCGCCATCGGCGGAAAACGTCTCGAATTCCACCTCGCCCACTGCGCCGCCGTCGAAGGTATAAGCGAAATCCGCGCCAAGATCGCGCGGCAGGCGGGGATCGACGCCGCGGCCGATTTCCTCGTCCGGGGTAAAGGCAATGCGAATGGTCGGTCGCGGCAGGTCGGGATTGGCCAGCAGGTGCCGCGCGGCGGTCATGATGATGGCGACGCCCGCCTTGTCATCGGCCCCCAGCAGCGTGGTACCCGACGCGGTGATGATGTCATGGCCCTGTTTGGTGGCCAGATAGGGGAATTCGTCGGGCGACAGAACAAGGTCTGGCGCATCGGGAAAACTGATCGCGCCGCCGTTGTAGGCCTTGATGACCCGCGGCTTGACGCCGGTGGCATTGAACTGTGGCGCGGTATCGACATGGGCCAGAAAACCCACCGTCGGCCCCGGCCGGTTGCCCGGAATGGTGGCCAGCACGGTGCCGTAATCCGTCAGGGTGACATCCGCCGCGCCGATGTCCGTCAATTCCGACTTTAACAGCCGCAGGATTTCCCATTGCCGTGCCGTCGATGGACCAGTGGGGCTGTCGGCGTCCGACTGGCTGTCGATGGCGGCATAGCAGCACAGTCGGGCTTCAAGCTCGGTGTCGAATTCGGTGCGGATATCGGTCATGGGGCCCTCCGTTTGCGGCGATCAGGGACACAGAACGCGCCCGTGTCAACCACATCCGGTGTCCGGCCCGCAGCCGCAGATCAGCCGCCCTTTTTCGCCGCGGCCTTCATCCGTTCCAGCAACGCGGTCTTGTCGGCCTTGGGGTCCTTAGGCGCCTTTTTCGGGGCGCCATGGGCGGGCTGGTGGCCGTCGAATTTGGGTTCGCCCTTGGCGCCTTTGGGCGTTGCGGATTTGGCAGCGGTCATGTGGTTCTCCAGAAACATTACGCGCCCGCAACGGCTGTCGCAGGCGCGCGTGACGATGGTTTAGCAGATTGCGGTCAGACCAGCGAGGGGTCGATGGTCTTGCAGGCGTCCACCAGACCCTTCACCGCATCGACCGATTTCTGGAACATCGCGGTTTCGTCCTTGTCCAGCTTCACCTCGATGACCTTTTCGATGCCGCCGGCGCCGATCACGGTCGGCACGCCGACATACATGCCCTTCAGCCCATAGGCGCCATCGACGAAGGCCGCGCAGGGCAGCACGCGTTTCTGATCCTTCAGGAACGCCTCGGCCATTTCGATGGCGGCGGTCGCGGGGGCATAGAAGGCCGATCCGGTTTTCAGCAGCCCGACGATTTCGGCGCCGCCGTCCCGGGTGCGCTGCACGATGGCATCCATGCGGTCCTTGGTGGTCCAGCCCATCTCGATCAGGTCGGGCAGCGGGATGCCGGCAACGGTGGAATAGCGCACCGATGGCACCATGGTATCACCATGCCCGCCCAGCACGAAGGCGGTCACGTCGCGCATCGACACGCCGAATTCCACGGCCAGGAAATGGCGGAACCGCGCCGAGTCCAGCACGCCCGCCATGCCGACCACCATGTGATGCGGCAAGCCGGAAAATTCACGCAACGCCCAGACCATCGCATCCAGCGGGTTGGTGATGCAGATCACGAAGGCGCCCGGCGCATGGGTGCGGATGCCTTCGCCGACCGATTTCATCACCTTCAGGTTGATGCCCAGCAGGTCGTCGCGCGACATGCCCGGCTTGCGCGGCACGCCGGCGGTCACGATGCAGACATCGGCACCCGCAATATCGGCATAGCTGTTGGTGCCCTTGAAGGTACCATCGAACCCTTCGGACGGGCCGGATTCCGCGATATCGAGCGCCTTGCCCTGCGGGGTGCCTTCGGAAATGTCAAAGAGGATGACATCCCCGAGTTCCTTGATCGCGGCGAGATGGGCGAGCGTGCCGCCGATCTGCCCCGCGCCGATGAGGGCAATCTTGGGTTTGGCCATGGAAAGTCTCCGGTCCGGTTGAATTTCGCGCCTCGGGCCTAGTCCTTTATGGCGCGTCGCGCAAGTGCACTGCGCTGCGCCGGGCGCAGGACAAGGCCCCTGCCTGCGCGTTGTGACGCCGACCTGCCCGGACTAAGCTGCCGGGAAACCGGGGCATGGGACGGAAGGCAGGGCATGGAAACGGGCATTGGCCTATGGGCCGTGGCGATCCCCGCGGTACTGTTTGCCGGGGTGTCCAAAGGCGGGTTCGGATCCGGCGCGGCCTTTGCCAGTGCGGCGATTCTGGCTTTGGTGCTGGACCCCGGCACGGCCTTAGGGATCATGTTGCCGCTCTTGATGCTGATCGATGTCGCGTCCCTGCGGCCCTACTGGGGCAAATGGGGCCGCACCGAAGCGCAGGTGCTGATATTGGGCGGCCTGCCGGGCGTCGCACTGGGAGCATGGCTTTACCGCGCCACCGATGCCGACATGCTGCGGCTGTTGATCGGCGGCATCTCGCTGGCGTTCGTGGCGTGGCAGATCGCGGTGCGCGCAG
>JBGSJU010000387.1:0-4783 GCA_041741655.1 Rhodobacterales bacterium | reverse complement strand
GCGGGCGGGGCCGGCGGGCTGGCGACGTCGCTCGCGGAACTGCCGGTGACCGTGACGGTGTTGATGCGGTCGGTGCAGGCGCGCGCGGTGGACCATGGGTTCGACCCGTCCGAGCCATCGGTGCGGTTCGACTGCCTGCAGGTGCTGGGGTCCGCCGGGCCATTGGCCGATGATGACGGTGCGGAACTGGCGTTTCTGGCGGCCCGCATGACGTTGACGGGTCCCGCGCTGAACCGGCTGATTGCGTCCGTCGCGCCGCGTCTGGCAACCGCCTTGGGGCAGAAACTGGCGGCGCAGGCGGTGCCGGTGCTGGGTGCAGTGGCGGGGGCCGCGACGAATTACGCGTATCTCAGCTATTATCAGGACATGGCGCATGTGCAATTCGGCCTGCGCCGTCTGGCTATCGATGCCGGCCGCGACGAGGCGGAACTTCGCCGCGAATTCATAGCCTTGTTGCCGCCGCGCAAGGTGCTGCGCGGCGTCTGATGCGCCTTCAGTCCAGCGTGGCCAGATAGTCCAGCACGGCCGGGCGGACCGTTTCCGCCCCTACCGCCCGCGCGCCATCGATCACCGCGCGCAGATCCTGCAGGTTGACGCGACGCAGCATGTGCTTGACCGGCCCGATGGACGCGGGCCGCATCGACAGGGTGCGAAACCCGATGGCAACCAGGCAGGCCGCTTCGACCGGGCGACCGGCATCTTCGCCGCAGAACGACAAGGGCGTGCCGGTGATCGTGCAGACCCGCACGACACCTTCAAGGAAATTCAGGAAACTGGCGTTCAACGTGTCATAGCGCCGCCGCACCCGTTCGTTCTCACGGTCTGCGGCGAAAAAGAACTGTTTCAGGTCATTGCCACCGACGGACAGAAACCCGACTTCGCCGAAGAATGCCCGAGAGGCAAAGGCCAGTGACGGCGTTTCCAGCATCGCACCAACGTCCAGCTTTTCCGGCAGCGGATGGCCCAAGATGCGCTCGCGTTCCAGCGCCTTGTCCATTTCGGCCTTGGCGGCGCGATATTCGGCGTGTTCGGCCACGAAGGGAAACATCACCGCAAGCGCCCGGCCATTCGCCGCACGCAACAGCGCCTGCAACTGCATCCGCAACACGCCGGGTTTGTCCAGCCCGACGCGGATGGCGCGCCAGCCCATCGCAGGGTTGGGTTCATCATTGGGTTTCAGATAGGGCAGCACCTTGTCCGACCCGATGTCCAGTGTGCGAAACACCACGCGCTTGCCGCGGGCGGCATCCAATACGCGGGCGTATAGCCGTGACAATTCCTGCCGTCGCGGCATCTGGTTGCGCACCAGAAACTGCAACTCGGTGCGAAACAGCCCCACCGCCTCGGCGCCCGAGCTTTCAAGGCTGGGCAGGTCCGCCATCAGCCCCGCGTTCATGTGCAGCGCGATCAAGGTGCCGCAGCGCGTCAGCGCCGGTTCATCGCGGATCGACGCATAGCGTTGCTGGGCGGCGGCCTGCATGGCGATCTTGTCGCGGAACGCGGCGGCCACGCTTTCATCGGGCCGCAGATGGACGATGCCCTGATCGCCGTCCACCATGATCGGGTCGCCGTTCAGGGCGTCCGTGGTGATCCGTCCGGCATGGATGACCAACGGAATCGCCAGTGCGCGGGCGACGATCGCCGCATGGCTGCCAACCGAGCCTTCTTCCAGCACCACACCCTTCAGCTTGCGGCCGTAATCCAGCAGTTCCGCCGGCCCGATGTTGCGGGCGATCAGGATCGGATCGGCGGGCATCTCGGCCCCCGTATCCTTGCCCTGCCCGGTCAGCAGACGCAGCAGCCGGTTTGACAGGTCGTCCAGATCGTGCAACCGGTCGCGCAGATAGGCGTCATTGGATTGCGACAACCGGGCCCGCGCCACGCCCTGTTCCTTTTCAACGGCGGCTTCGGCGGACAAGCCGCGGGCCACGTCTTCTTCCATCCGCCGGATCCAGCCCTTGGAATGGGCGAACATGCGATAGGCTTCCAGCACCTCGCGCTGTTCGCCATCGACGTCCGGCGTCAGCATCTGGTCCACGTCCAACCGCAGTTTGTCTACCGCCTCGCGCAGGCGCTGACATTCCTTTTCCGGGTCGTCGGCGATGGGATTCGTGACGACGACGCGCGGTTCATGCAGCCAGACATGGCCCATGGCCGCGCCTTCCTGCCCCGTGGTGCCGCGGATCATCACCGGCTGTTGATGCCGCGCCCCCATCGCCGCCGAATTGTCACCGACAAATGCGCCCAGTTCGGTCATTTCTGCCAGCACCATGGCGACGACTTCCAACGCATAGACCTCGTCGCCGGTGAATTCGCGGGCATTGCGGGATTGCACCACCAATACGCCCAGCGTTTCGCCAAGGCGCTGGATCGGCACGCCAAGGAAGGACGAATAGATTTCCTCTCCGGTTTCGGGCATGTACCTGAACCCGCGCGTCGCGGGCGCATCGGCGGCATTGACGATCTGCCCCGATTTCGCGACGCGCCCCACCAGCCCTTCGCCCAGTTTCATCCGGGTCTGGTGCACCGCCTCTTTCTTCAACCCTTCGGTGGCGCATAGTTCAAGGGTTTCGGCGTCGCGGAACAGATAGATCGAACACACCTCGGACGCCATCGAATCGGCGATCAGATGCGTGATCAGGTCCAGCCGCGCCTGCCCGGCGCGGTCCTCGGCCATTGTGTCGCGCAAACGGCGCAACAACTTGCGGCTGTCGCTTTCCAGACCCTGCGGCATCGTTCCCTCATTTCCCTTGGCACCAGCTATAGGCGAGGAGGCGGGGGCAGGGGAACAGGAAAAGCCGGTTACAGCCGCCAAAGCACTGTCATGCGATGATCAAGAACTGGTCAGATGCGCCATGTCTGCCTGAAATATTGGCGCAACCTGCGCGCGACCATACACAGCCGCGCGGCGCTAACCTTTGTGCAGTCCGAACACGTCATGCAACGCCTGCACGGCCAGTTCCATGTACTTGCGGTCGATCAGCACCGAGATCTTGATTTCCGAGGTCGAGATCACCTTGATGTTGATGCCTTCCTTCGACAGTGCGGCGAACATCTTTGCCGCGACGCCGGCATGGCTGCGCATGCCGATGCCGACAACCGACACCTTGGCGACATCGGTATCGATGATCAGTTCGTCATAGCCGATCAGGCCTGCGGCGCGGGCGTCTTCCATCGCTTTCTTCGCGCGGTCCACCTGATTGATCGGGCAGGAAAAGGTCATGTCGGTCACCGCCCCGGGGTGGGTGTCGTCATAGTCCTTTTCGCTGATGTTCTGCACGATCATGTCCACGTTCACGCCCGCATCCGATAGCGGGCCAAAGATCGCGGCGGCGATGCCGGGGCGGTCCTCGATGGTGAACAGGGTGATCTTGGCTTCCTCGCGGGAAAAGGCGACGCCCGAGACGACTTTCGATTCCATGATTTCCTCCTCGTCGCAGACCAGGGTTCCCGAGGTCGCATCGGTATCTTCAAAGGATGACAGCACGCGCAGGCGCACCTTGTAGCGCATCGCCAATTCGACAGACCGTGTCTGCAACACCTTGGCGCCGAGCGAGGCCAGTTCCAGCATTTCCTCGAACGCGATACGGTCCAGCTTGCGCGCCTTGGCGGAAATGCGGGGGTCGGTGGTATAGACACCATCCACATCCGTATAGATGTCGCAGCGTTCGGCGCCAAAGGCGGCGGCAAAGGCCACAGCGGTCGTGTCCGATCCGCCGCGGCCCAGCGTGGTGATGCGGCCTTCCTCGGACACGCCCTGAAACCCGGCGACCACGGCCACCTTGAACCCTTCGGCGAATTTCGCGTCGATATGGTCGCGCGGGATCGACAGGAAGCGCGCATTGCCATGCGCCGAGGTGGTGTTGATCGGCACCTGCCAGCCTTGCCAAGACCGCGCGGGAATACCCATTTCCTGCAACCGCAGCGCCATCAACCCGGCAGTGACGTTTTCGCCGCTGGCCACCACGGCGTCATATTCGCGGGCGTCATAAAGCTTTGACGTGCCTTCGACATAGCCCACCAGCTTGTTCGTCTCGCCCGACATGGCCGATACGATGACGATCACGTCATAGCCGCGCGCGACCTCGGCCTCGACCTTTTTCGCGGCATTGGCGATGCGGTCGAGGTTGGCGACCGAGGTTCCGCCGAATTTCATCACGAGGATTGGCACTCTACACTCTCCGCCCTCAAATCGCTGCGGGGTGTATCGTCGGGGATCGCGGGCCGCAAGGGTTCAAAAGGGGTGCGCGCGCCCGTCCCAGGTTTCGAAACAGCCCGACGTCGCGGGCGACAGGGCAGCAAAGCGGGCTTTCAGGCCCGCGGCGGATTGCGCCACGGTGATGTCGGCGGATGGGCCGCCCATGTCGGTCTGCACCCAGCCGGGATGATAGATGCCGACCGCGATGCCATCACGGGCCAGATCGCGCGCCAGATTGCGGCCAAGGTTCAGCGCCGCCGCCTTTGACGCGCGGTAGATGTAGCTGCCGCCGGGGGCGCGTTCGGTGCTGGCCATCTGGGACGAGACGATGGCGATCTTGCCGCGCGCGGCGCGGAGCGCAGGCAGCAACGCCTGCACCGACAGGAAGACGCCGGTGACATTGGTGGCAAAGGTCGCATCCCACAGATCGGCGGCATAGCCGGTGTCGATCTGGTGGCCCTTGTCCAGATAAACGCCGGCGTTGCAGACCAGCAGGTCCAGCGGGCCGGTGATCGTGGCGGCCAGCCGGGAATGGCTGGCGGGGTCGGTGACATCCAGCGGGACGAACCCGGCGCGGGGCGTGCG
>JBGSJU010000386.1:0-2630 GCA_041741655.1 Rhodobacterales bacterium | reverse complement strand
GATCCCCGAGGCGGCGATGGCCGCGCGGCCCGCCGCCGATGCCCCCGCCGCGCTGCCCTTCGATCATGCGGGCTATGCCTGCGTCACCGACATGGAGACCCTTCAGGGTTGGATCAATGCGATCCGCGAAAAGGGTTACGTGGCCTTCGATACCGAAACCACATCGCTGGACGAGATGGTGGCGGAACTGGTGGGGATTTCCCTGTCCGTCGAACCGGGGCGGGCCTGTTATATCCCGGTCGGCCATACGCTGGGCGCCGGCGACCTGTTCGGGGCATCGGCTCGCGCGCCGGGGCAGATGGCTTTGGACGATGTGCTGGATGCGCTGAAACCCGTGCTGGCCGACCCCGCGATCCTGAAGATCGGCCAGAACATCAAATATGACGCCAAGGTGCTGGCGAATTACGGTGTCACCATCGCGCCGATCGACGACACCATGCTGATGTCCTATGCGCTGCATTCCGGGCTGCATGGGCACGGCATGGATGCGCTGGCCGAACGTTACCTTGGCCATAACCCCATCCCGATCAAGGACCTGATCGGGTCCGGTAAATCCGCTGTCACGTTTGACCGCGTCGCCATCGCGGACGCGACGCGGTACGCCGCCGAGGATGCCGATGTCACGCTGCGGCTGTGGCAGGCGTTCAAACCCGCGCTGCACCGCGCGCAGGTGACCACGGTCTATGAAACGCTGGAACGCCCGCTGGTGCCCGTGCTGGCCACGATGGAACGCGCGGGGATCAAGGTGGACCGCGAGGTGCTGTCGCGGATGTCGAACGCATTCGCGCAGAAAATGGCGGGGCTGGAGGCGGAAATCCACGAACTGGCCGGGCAGCCGTTCAACGTGGGCAGCCCGAAACAACTGGGCGAGATCCTGTTCGACAAGATGGGGCTGGCCGGTGGCAAGACCGGCAAGACCGGCGCCTATGCCACTGGCGCCGACGTGCTGGAGGATCTGGCCACCGAACACGAATTGCCCCGCCGCGTGCTGGACTGGCGGCAGATCGCCAAGCTGAAATCGACCTATACCGACGCGTTGCAGGACCATATCAACCCCGACACCGGCCGCGTGCATACGTCCTACCTGCAGACCGGGGCCAATACCGGGCGTCTGGCGTCCACTGACCCGAACCTGCAAAACATCCCCGTGCGCACCGAAGAAGGCCGCCGCATCCGCGAGGCGTTCGTGGCGGACGACGGCAAGGTTCTGGTATCGCTGGACTATTCCCAGATCGAACTGCGCATCCTTGCCCATATCGCCGACCTGCCCGCCCTGAAAGAGGCGTTCCGACAAGGGCAGGACATCCACGCCGCGACCGCGTCGGAAATGTTCAACGTGCCCCTCGACCAGATGACGCCCGACATCCGCAGGCAGGCCAAGGCGATCAATTTCGGCGTGATCTACGGCATCTCGGGCTTTGGTCTGGCCCGCAATCTGCGCATTCCGCGGGCCGAGGCACAGGGGTTCATCGACCGCTATTTCGAACGCTTCCCCGGTATCAAGGACTACATGGAGGCGACCAAGGCCTTTGCCCGCGAACATGGCTATGTCCAGACGCTGTTCGGGCGCAAGATCCACACGCCGGAAATCAATGCCAAGGGCCCGACCGCTGGGTTCGCACAGCGCGCCGCGATCAACGCGCCCATTCAGGGCACCGCCGCCGATGTGATCCGCCGCGCGATGATCCGGATGCCCGCCGCCATTGCGCATCTGCCCGCCAAGATGCTGTTGCAGGTGCATGACGAACTGCTGTTCGAGGTGGACGAAGCTGCCGCAGATGCGCTGATCGCGGTGGCGCGCGACGTGATGCAGGGTGCCGCCGATCCTGCCGTGCACATGGCCGTGCCCTTGGTGGTGGACGCCGGGCAGGGCCGCAACTGGGCCGAGGCGCATTGATGATCGCGAATTGGCCCGATCTGCGCGCGCTGGCCTTGTCGCTGGACCTGCCCAAGGTCGAGGATGCGGTCAGTTGGGGCAACCCGAACCTCAAAGCGCATGGCAAGATGTGGGTCTGGTGGTTGCCGCTGGTCGATGCCGCGGTGTTCAAGGGCAGCGTAAAAGAACGCGAGATGCTGCGCGACGCAGACCCCGCGACGTTCCTGTTTCATCCGCATTACGCCAATTACGGCCTGATCCTCGTTGCCGCGGGGCGGATCGACCCCGACTGGGCTACCGCGCGGCTGCGCCGGACATGGGAGGAGATGGCCCCGAAACGCTGGTTGAAGGACTGGCAGGCGGGACAGCCGTGAGCCGCCCGCTACCTCGTCCGCGCGGGGCCGCCGGGCCGACGCGCCTTGTTGCCTTCAACAAACCGATGGATGTGCTGTCGCAGTTCACCGACGATGGCAAATGGCCCGGGCTGGGGCGGTTGCTGGACATGCCCGGGATGTATCCGGCCGGGCGACTGGACCGCGACAGCGAGGGGTTGCTGCTTCTGACCAATGACGGCGTGTTGCAGGCCCGTCTTACCGATCCTGCCAGCCACACACCCAAAACCTATTTCGCGCTGGTCGAGGGTACCCCCGAAACCCCCGCGCTGGACGCCTTGCGGGCGGGCGTCACGCTGCCCGATGGCCCGACGCGGCCTGCGCTGGTCGATCAGGTGGACGCGCCCGAATGGCTCTGGCCC
>JBGSJU010000385.1:0-1845 GCA_041741655.1 Rhodobacterales bacterium | reverse complement strand
GTCGCGCGTCAGGCCCTGTCGGGCCAGATGGGCTGGCAGCGCGCCTGGGCCGATCCGGCCCCGAAGCCGCGCTATGATGCGATCATCGTCGGGGCGGGCGGGCATGGGTTGGCCACCGCCTATTACCTTGGGCGCAATTTCGGCATCACCAATGTGGCGATTCTGGAAAAGGGCTGGCTGGGCGGCGGCAACACGGGCCGCAATACCACGATCATCCGGTCGAATTACCTGCAAGACGCCAGTGCGGCGATCTATGAAAAATCGCGGTCGCTGTATGAAACGCTGAGCCAGGACCTGAACATGAATGTCATGTTCAGCCCGCGCGGCGTGATGATGCTGGCGCAGACCGAACATGAGGTGCGCGGCTATCTTCGCACGGCCCATGCCAATGCGCTGCAGGGTGTGGAAACCCGGTTCATCAGCCCGGCCGAGGTCAAGAAACTGGTGCCGATCATCCGCCTTGATGGTCCGCGCTATCCGGTGCTGGGCGCGCTATGGCAACCGCGCGGCGGCACGGCGCGGCATGACACGGTGGCCTGGGCCTATGCGCGGGCCTGTTCCGCCATGGGCATGCATGTGATCCAGAATTGCGAAGTGACGGGCATCCGCACGGAGGCGGGCCGCGTGACGGGCGTGGACACCACCAAGGGTGCGATCGGTTGCGACAAGCTGGGCCTTGTGACTGCCGGGCACATCGGCGAGACGGCGCGCATAGCCGGCTTCCGCCTGCCGGTGGAATCGCTGTGCCTGCAGGCGCTGGTCTCCGAACCGATCAAGCCCGCGATGGATGTGGTGGTGATGGCCAACACCGTGCACGGCTACATGTCGCAATCCGACAAGGGCGAGATGGTGATCGGTGGTGGCACCGACGGCTTCAACAACTACACCCAGCGCGGATCATTCCACCATATCGAAGAAACCGTGCGCGCCTTGATCGAGACCTTCCCGATGCTGTCGCGGCTGAAGATGCTGCGGCAATGGGGCGGCATCGTGGACATGACCGGCGACCGCTCGCCCATCCTGTCGAAAACCCCGGTGGACGGCATCTTTGTCAACTGCGGCTGGGGCACCGGCGGGTTCAAGGCGATCCCGGGGTCCGGCTGGGCGATGGCAGAGCTGATGGCCAAGGGGCATTCGGCCCTGACCGAGGAATTCAGCATGTTCCGCTTTCGCGAGGGCCGGTTCATCGACGAAAGTGTGGCGGCAGGGGTGGCGCATTAGCATGGAGGCCACTTGTTTCGCGGATCGGTTTGCCAATCGCATTCGTTCAGCAGATCTTGCTGCGCCGCTTGGTCATCGTGATAAAACGCGCGCTGTGCACGTCGTTGATCGCATTCATCGCGGTTGTATCGGGCCGACGCCTCAAGGTTTCGCCGGTCTGTCGCCACGCAGCGCGCAACGCGCCAGACCGATCAGGGCCGGAGTTGCTAACCCAGGTTGGCGATCACCGGGGACAGGTTGCGGTATGCTTGCGGGACAACCTGCCCAGGAGGCACCGCCATGTCCGATCCGACCCAACCCCTGCGCCCCGGCGCGGTCCCGCCCGCCACGCCGCTGTCCGCCGTCAACCGTTTGCCCGACATCGGCACGCAAATCCATATCACCCCAGCAGCGCCGAAAGCCGGCAGCGGGATTGGCACCGGCCTTGCTGTCGTGGCGGTGTTTGCGGTCATTGCCATCGCGGCCTTCATGGTCCTTGGCGATTCGGGAACCGGCGAACCCGTCAACCCCGCCCCAGCGGTCAACAGCGGGAACGCAAGCGAACCGGCACCTGCTCCGGCACCAGCCCCCGTCGCACCGGCACCTGCCCCCGCACCCGCGCCAGCACCCGAGCCTACACCGGCC
>JBGSJU010000384.1:0-3256 GCA_041741655.1 Rhodobacterales bacterium | reverse complement strand
CGGCCGACCTGACCGAACGGCTGGGCGGCACACGCCCCGCTTCCGCGCAACATGCCGCCTGACCCCGCCGCCTGACCCTTAGGAGTGACCATGAAAGACCAGAACTGGCTGAAGGAACATAACGCGCGGTCGATGTGGCATCCGATGACCGCGCCCGCCGACAGTCTGGCAAACCCGCCGACCATCGTGACCGAGGCGGATGGCGTCTGCATCACCGATGTGGACGGGCACCGGGTGGTCGATGGCGTGGGGGGGCTTTGGAATGTCAACCTCGGCTTTTCCTGCCAGCCGATCAAGGACGCGATCTATGCGCAACTGAACCGCATGCCCTATTATTCGACGTTCCGCGGCACCTCGAACGATGCGGTGATCGAACTGTCGGAAATGCTGCGCGATTTCTTTGCGCCCGACGGGCTGACCCGCGCGTTCTACACCTCGGGCGGCAGCGACAGCGTCGAAACTGCGCTGCGGCTGGCGCGGCAATATCACAAGATCCGGGGCGAGGCGGGTCGAACCAAATACCTGTCGCTGAAAAAGGGCTATCACGGCACGCATTTCGGCGGCGCATCGGTGAACGGCAACGCCAACTTCCGCACCGCCTATGAACCGCTGCTGCCCGGCTGCTTTCACATCCCGGCCCCCTACACCTATCGCAACCCGTTCAACGAACCCGACCCGGAACGGCTGGCCCAGCTATGCCTTGCCGCGCTGGAGGACGAGATCGCGTTTCAGGGTGCAGGCACCATCGCCGCCTTCATCATGGAACCCGTGCTGGGCGCGGGCGGCGTGATCGTGCCGCACCCGTCCTTCATGCCCGGCGTCGCCGCGATCTGCCGCAAGAACGGCATCCTGTTGATCGCCGACGAGGTGATCACCGCGTTCGGGCGCACCGGCGCGTGTTCCGGCTCGCGGCTTTGGGGCGTGCAGCCCGATTTCATGTGCACCGCCAAGGCGATCACCAGCGGGTATTTCCCCTTTGGCGCAGTAATGATCGGCGACACGGTGGTGCGGGTGTTCGAGGCGGACCGGACCGGCGCGGCGGCCATCGGGCATGGTTATACCTATTCCGGGCACCCCGTGGGCGCGGCGGCGGCCATCGCCTGCCTGCGCGAAACGGAACGCCTGAACGTGGTGGACAACGCGGCCGCGCGGGGCGCGCAACTGTTCGCCGGCTTGCAGGAGTTGCAGGCGCGGCACGACATCATCGGCGACGTGCGCGGCGGGCACGGGTTGATGTGCGCGATGGAACTGGTCAGCGACCGCGCCAGCAAGAAACCGATCGACAAGGCCACCATCGCGCGGTTGCAGGACCTGACCTATCGGGCCGGCGCAATGGTGCGGGTGTCGGGCGCCAATGTCATCATGTCGCCACCCCTGATCCTGACGTCCGCCGATGTGCAAACCATCCTGTCGGCGCTGGAGGACGGCTTCAGCGGCCTCTGATCATTACGGGTTTACCCCCCCTTGCCATGCGCCCCCCGCCGGTTAGTCTGCCGCGAGGGGATTGCGACACGACATGGGGAGGATGGCATGGAACCGGTTTCACCCGAGGCCGCGGGGTTTGACGCTGCGCGGCTGGACCGCATCGGCGACTGGATGCAATCCTATGTGGACCGGGGCCGCTTTCCGGGCGCATCCGTCCTGATCGCGCGCGGCGGACGCGAAGTGCATTTCGCCGCGCGGGGCCTGCGCGATGTCGAAGCCGGCCTGCCGATGACCCGCGACACACTGGTGCGGATCTATTCGATGTCGAAACCCGTCACGTCGGTGGCGATCATGATGCTGGTGGAACGCGGGCTGTTCCATCTGGAAGCGCCGATTTCCGATTTCCTGCCGGAATTCCGCGATTGTCGGATGCTGATCCCCGGTGCCGACCACATCGACCAGACGGAACCCTGCCCCACGCCCACCGTGCATCACCTGCTGACCCATACGGCGGGGTTCAGCTATCCGTTCAACACCGGGGTGCTGCCGCGCGCGATGGATGACGCCGGCATCATCTTCCGGTCGGACAGCGGCGCGCTGGCCGATCAGGTGCGCCTGCTGGCCACGCTGCCGCTGGCGTTCCGGCCCGGCGCGCAGTGGGAATATTCCGTGGCCATCGACGTGCTGGGCCGCATCGTCGAAGTGGTCTCGGGCCAGAGCCTTGGCGATTTCATGGCGTCACAGATTTTTGCACCGCTGGGTATGCGGGAAACCGGATTTTCGGTGCCGGATGGCGGGCTGTCGCGGTTTGCGGCGCTGTATTCCTCGCTGGAAGGCAACCCGATGGCCTTGGGCAGTCGTGCCGAAACCAGCCATAACGGGCCGATCCTGCGCCGCATCGACGGGCAGGACGGGTCGCCCTGGGCCAATGCCACGATGCATTCGGGCGGCGGCGGGCTGGTGTCGTCTATCGACGACTACACGCGTTTTGCCAACATGCTGCGGGCGGGTGGTGCCGGGGCGCATGGCCGCGTCCTGTCACCCGCCACGCTGGCCTTCATGATGCGCAATCATCTGCCGGGCGACATCGCGTCGATGGGGCCGACATCCTTTGCCGAACAACCGATGGAAGGCATGGGGTTCGGCCTTGGCGGCGCGGTGGTGATGAACCCAGGGCGGGTGCGCGCGCCGGGATCGGTGGGCGATTTTTCCTGGGGCGGCATGGCATCGACATTCTTTTGGGTCGATCCGGTGCATGACATGGCGGTGGTGTTCCTGACCCAGCTGTCGCCGTCGTCCAGCTATCCATCGCGGGCCGAATTGAAGGCCGTGGTGCACGGCGCCTTGATGGACGGGGCGCTGACCGCATGACCCGGCCGATCCTGTGGACGCCCACGCCCGAACGCGCCGCCGCCAGCCGGATGGCGGGCTTCACCCGTTGGCTGGTGGAGCACCGCGGGCTGACCTTTGCCAGCTATCCGGCGATGTGGGACTGGTCGGTGACGGACCTTGACGGGTTCTGGCAGGCGATCTGGGATTATTTCGACCTGCGCGCCTCGCGTCCGCATGATGCGATCATCGCCAGCCGTGCCATGCCCGGCGCGGAATGGTTGCCCGGTGCGCGGCTGAACCTTGCCGATCAGGTGCTGCGCCATGCCGAAACGCGGCCCGATGATGTCGCGGTGATCTTCCGGTCGGAAACCTTTGGCCGCAGCACGCTGACATGGGCCGATCTTGCCCGCCAATCCGCCGCGCTGGCCGCCCGGCTGGCCGCGATGGGCGTGCAACAGGGCGACCGCTTGGTGGCGATCCTGCCCAACCATCACGCGGC
>JBGSJU010000383.1:0-1522 GCA_041741655.1 Rhodobacterales bacterium | reverse complement strand
AAATAGGGCGGATTGGCAATCACATGGTCGAAAACCTGTGCGCGCAGATCGGCGGGCAGCGCAGCCAGATCGGCGGTGATCACAGTCAGGGGCAGATCATTCTCTGCGGCATTGCGCCGCGCCAGGTCCGCATAGGCCGGTTGCACTTCGATCCCTGTCGCCACTACCCCCGGCACGCGCAGCATCACAGCCAACCCGGCCGTGCCCGCACCACAGCCCAGATCCAGCAGGGTCTGTCCGGCCACCACCGGCACAGACGCGGCCAGCAACAGCGGATCGACCCCGGCGCGATAGCCTTTCTCTGGCTGCCACAGGCGCAATCGCCCCCCCAGCACGCCGTCGCAGGTCAGTTCAGTGGTCAACGGGGCAGAGCCCGTTGTCGCGCAGCGCGCGAAAGCCGCGGGCGTAATCATCGGGGTGAACCACGAGACGGCGGGGGAACAAACCGATGCCGCCTTCAAGGATGCTCATGTTTACGTCCCAGACAAAGCACTCTATATCCTCGCCCGACAGCAGGGCTTGGGCAAAGGCGATCTCGGTCGGGTCGGTGGTGCGCAGCAGCTCTTTCATGCCAGACAGATAGACACAGGGCCCGGCCCTGTCAAAGCGGGACGATTGCCATGAGCCTGGATCAGCATGCCACCAAACCGCATGAGGCGCTGGCCGCGTGGCTGGAACCGGCGCTGGTGGCGGTGGATGCGCTGATCCGCGACCGGATGGCGTCCGAACACGCGCCGCGCATCCCAGAGGTGACCGCGCATCTGATCGAGGCGGGCGGCAAGCGGTTGCGCCCGATGCTGACGCTGGCGGCGGCGGAAATGTGCGGCTACGCGGGCGGTGACCATGTGAAACTGGCGGCAACGGTGGAATTCATCCACACCGCCACGTTGCTGCACGATGATGTGGTGGACGAAAGCCATCAGCGGCGCGGGCGGCCGACGGCGAACCTGTTGTGGGACAACAAATCCTCGGTTCTGGTGGGCGATTACCTGTTCGCGCGCGCGTTCCAGTTGATGGTGGAACCCGGCAACCTGCGGGTGCTGGATATTCTGGCCAATGCGTCCGCCGTGATCGCCGAAGGCGAGGTGCTGCAACTGACCGCCGCGCAGAATCTGGCAACGTCCGAGTCGATCTATCTGCAGGTCATCCGGGGCAAGACGGCGGCGCTGTTTTCGGCGGCGACCGAAGCGGGCGCGGTGATCGCCGGCGCGGATGATGCGACGGTGCGCGCGCTGTTCGATTATGGCGATGCGCTTGGGATCGCGTTCCAGATCGCCGATGATTTGCTGGATTATCAGGGTGATGCCAAGACGACCGGCAAGAACGTCGGCGACGATTTCCGCGAACGCAAGGTCACGCTGCCGGTTATCCGCGCGGTGGCGGCGGCGGATGATACGGAACGCGCGTTCTGGGTCCGGGTGATCGAAAAGGGCGACCAGCGCGACGGCGATCTGGATCACGCGATGGCGTTGTTTGCCCGCCATGGCGCGCTGGACAGCACGCGGGCGACCGCGTTGGACTA
>JBGSJU010000382.1:0-8182 GCA_041741655.1 Rhodobacterales bacterium | reverse complement strand
GCGAGTGACACGCACGACCGACCCGCAGCGCGACGCCCTCGCGCTGCGGGCCCTCGACGGTGTGACGCAAGCTTTCAACGTGGTGGGATCGCTGCTGATCCTCGGCCTGATGCTGTTGATCGGGGCCGATGTGGCAGGACGCAATATCCTGGGTCAGCCGGTGCCGGGCGTGCCCGAACTGGTCAGCCTGTCAATCGTCGCCATCGTGTTCCTGCAAGTGCCGCAGGCGCTACGCAAGGGGCGCATCGCGCGGTCCGAGGCGCTGTTGTCGATACTCCCGCGGGCGGCCGCGCGCGCGCTGCAATCGCTGTTCGATCTGGCCGGGGTGGCGGCGGTTGCGGTGATCGTCTGGACGACCTGGCCGATCTTTGTCCGGGCCTGGGAACGCGACCAATTCGTGGGCGCGATCGGCGACATCACCTTTCCGGTCTGGCCGGTGAAACTGTGCATCTTGGCGGGGGGCGTGTTGCTGGCCTTGCAATTTGCGGCCCGGATCTGGCGGCGATACATGTCGAATGATCCGGAGAGCGAGGCATGACCGGTTTTGAAATCGGGCTGATCGCGCTTGCCGTCATGGCGTTGCTGGTGCTGGCCGGGCTGCATGTGCCGATAGCTCTGGTGCTGAGTTCCTATGCCGGGGTTTGGGCGATCACCGGATCACCAGTGCTGGCGTCGCGGTTGGTAGCGCTGGCAGCGAATGATGCGATTTCCAGCTACTTTTTCGGGGTTGTGCCGCTGTTCGTGTTGATGGGATTTCTGGTCAGCGAGGCGGGGCTGGGCCGGGATGCCTATGCGGTGGCCAACCGCGCATTTTATCGCCTGAAAGGCGGTCTGGCCGTGGGGACCGTGGGGGCGAATGCGATCTTTGCCGCCATCACCGGTATTTCCATCGCGTCGGCTGCGGTATTCACCCGCATCGCGGTGCCTGAAATGGTGCGCGCCGGCTATGCGCCACGCTTTGCGGTCGGGGTGGTGGCGGGGTCATCGGTGTTGGGGATGCTGATCCCGCCGTCGCTGTTGCTGATCCTTTATGGGATTCTGGCCGAACAAAGCATCGGCGACATGTTTCTGGCAGGCATCGGTCCCGGCATCGTGCTGGCGATTGCCTTTGCCGTCGGCATCGTCGCCATGGCGGTGCTGACGCCGGGCATCACCGGGCGGCCCGGTCGCCCCGATGGTCCCGCGATGCCGCTGGGCGAGGTCTTGTTCAAGGCCGGGCCGATCCTTCTGCTGATCCTGGTGGTTCTGGGGGGCATTTATGGTGGCATCTTCACCCCGGTCGAGGCAGGCGCGGTCGGGTCTATCGCGGCGCTGATGATCGGGGTGGCGCGCGGGTCGCTTGGCTGGCGGCAGGTATGGAATGTGCTGGTGGAAACCGGTCTGGTGACTGCCGCGGTCTGTTTCCTGATCATCGCGGCGCAGATCTATGCGCGGATGCTGTCACTGTCTGGTGTGCCGCAGGGCCTGGCGACCTGGGCTGCGGGCGCCGACCTGGGGTTCTGGGGGCTGATGCTGGCTTATATCGGGGTGATTATCCTGCTGGGCATGATCCTTGACAGCTCCTCGATCCTGTTGATCGCCGTGCCGCTGATGTTGCCGGTGGTGATCCCGATGGGGCTGGATCTGGTGTGGTTCGGCATCGTCACCGTGATCGCAGTGGAAATCGGCCTGCTGACCCCGCCGTTCGGCATTTCCGTCTATGTCATCAAGTCAACGCTGGAAGATACCTCGATCACCCTCGGCGACATCTTTCGCGGTGCGGCGCCATTTGCCCTTATCATGTTCGGGGTCTTGCTGCTGGTCATCGCTTGCCCGCCCCTGACCCTTGCCCTTGTTCCCGGCCGTTGAAGGAGGCCCCAATGCCGCGTTTCATTGATATCTCGGTTCCGCTGGAGGCTGGCGTCGCGTCGGACCCGCCGATCATGCTGCCCGAAATCGACTATCTGACCCATGCGCAGACAGCCGGGCAGGTCATGTCGTTCTTTCCCGGCCTGCAACCGCAGGACCTGCCCGGTGGTGAAGGCTGGGCGCTGGAACAACTGCGCCTGACCTCGCATAACGGCACGCATCTGGATGCGCCCTACCACCACCATTCCACGATGAGCGGTGGACAGCGCGCGATCACCATCGACGAAGTTCCGCTGGACTGGTGTTTCCGCCCCGGCGTCAAACTTGATTTCCGGCACCTGCCCGACGGTCATGTCGTGACCCCGGAGGAGGTCGAGGCCGAACTGGCGCGGATCGGCCATGCGATCCAACCGCTCGACATTGTGGTGGTGAACACCGCCGCCGGGGCGGCCTATGGCCAGCCCGAATACATCAACACAGGATGCGGCATGGGGCGCGACGCGACGCTGTGGCTTTTGGAACGCGGGGTGCGGGTGACCGGGACCGATGCGTGGTCGTGGGACGCACCGTTCCTGCACACCGCGCGACGCTGGATGGAAACGCATGATCCCGCCATCATCTGGGAAGGGCACCGTGCATCCATGACCATCGGCTATTGCCATCTGGAAAAACTGGCGAACCTGAACACCCTGCCCGCCACCGGGTTCACCGTTTCCTGTTTCCCGGTCAAGCTGAAGGGCGGGTCGGCGGGGTTCACCCGCGCCGTCGCCATTCTGGAGGATTGACGATGGCCATGAACCACGACGACATGCCTCCGCGCGCCGAGGTGCAGTTCAACTGCACCGGCGTCGCCAGCGGCAAGATGCGCAATGACCTGACCGTGACGATGGTCCGGCCATTCGTCGAGACCTTCACGCTTGCCACCGACGAGGGGCCATTTCACGGCGGCGACGCCAGCGCGCCGCCGCCGCTGGCGCTGTTCGTGGCCGGGTTGACGGGCTGTCTGATGACGCAGATCCGCGCCTTCGGCAAACGCATGGACGTGCAGGTCGACGGATTGCGGCTGGAAACGCGGGTGGTGTGGGATTGGGCCAAGGCCGGGCGGGTCTATGAAACCGCCCCGAAAGGCTTCGAGATCGACATCCATCTGGACGCGCCGGTGTCCGACGACGCCAAGGCCGCATTGATCGCAGCGGCGCAAAAAGGGTGTTTTCTGGAACAGACGCTGGGACAGTCCAATACCATACGGCACCGTCTTGCGATTGCGGACGGCTACAGGGAGCTTTGAGGATGGCACGTCAGAAAACGATCATCACCTGCGCCGTGACCGGCGCGATCCATACGCCCACGATGTCCGATGCCCTGCCGGTGACGCCGGACAGCATCGCCGAACAGGCCATCGCGGCGGCCGAGGCGGGCGCGGCGATCCTGCATCTGCACGCGCGCAACCCCGCCAATGGCGCACCGTCGATCGACCCCGACCATTTCGCCACCTTCCTGCCGCGCATCAAGCAGGCCACCGATGCGGTTGTGAACATCACCACCGGCGGGTCGATCCACGCCACCATCGCCGACCGGCTGGCCCCCGCCCGTCGGTTCCGGCCCGAAATGTGCAGCCTGAACATGGGGTCGCTGAACTTTGCGTTCCACCCGTTGGCGGACCGCTACGACACGTGGAAAGAGGACTGGGAACAGCCCTATATCGCCGGGTCCGAAGGTGCGATTTTTCGCAACACATTCGCCGACATCCGCATGGTAGCCGAGGCATTGGGCCCCGAAGGCGTGCGGTTCGAACACGAGTGTTATGACGTCGGCCATCTTTACAACCTGAAATTCTGCATGGATCGTGGCATGTTCACCGCGCCGGTGTTCATCCAGTTCGTCATGGGCATTCTGGGCGGCATCGCGGCCGAGGTCGAGAATCTGGTGTTCCTCAAACGCACGGCGGACAAGCTGTTCGGCACCGGCTACCGCTGGTCGGTGATCGGCGCGGGGGCGGCGCAGATGCCGCTGGCGGTCACGGCCGCGCAGATGGGCGGGCATGTGCGCGTCGGGCTGGAGGATTCGCTGTTTCTGGGGCGCGGCAAGCTCGCGATGTCGAACGCCGAACAAGTGACAAAGGTGCGCCGCCTGATCGAGGATCTGGGCGGCGAAATCGCCACACCTGACGAGGCGCGCGCCATGCTGGGCCTTCGCGGCGGGGACACGGTGGCATTTTGACGCCACCGCTGTGCCGGGCTGTCCGGGTGATTGGACGGTTCGCGCCATCAAACCGTGGGACCAAACAGGAAGGCATGAACACCAAGTTGCACGCCGTCACCGACGCCAAGGGCCGCCCGATCCGCTTCTTTCTGACTGCAGGTCAGGTCAGCGAATACACCGGCGCGGCGGCCCTGCTGGGCAGTCTGCCCGCTGCCGAATGGATGCTCGCCGATCGGGGCTATGACGCCGACTGGTTCCGGGATGCGTTGAAAGACAAAGGGACAAAGCCTTGCATTCCGGGCAGGAAGTCACGTGGCAAGCCCATCAAGCACGACAAGCGACGCTACAAACGCCGCAACCAGATCGAGATCACATTTGGGCGACTGAAGGACTGGCGGCGGGTTGCCACTCGCTACGACCGATGCCCGAAGATCTTCCTCTCAGCCATAGCCCTCGCCGCAACGGTCATGTTCTGGAAAAAAACGCGAACGAGTCCTGACCCTAATCCAATAGATCGAATGTGCGGCCACCAATACCAAGGAGAACTCCGGCCTGGTCAGAGCCATCAATGAGCGCCCATAGAATCTGACCGGTAGGACGGTTGATCACGAAAGCCTCGGCACTTTCATCAGAACCCGCACCTTGGGTAAATGAAAAATTCACTTGAAAATCGTCCACAACTGCACCTGTCAATCCCAGCATCAAAGTGTCCCCGTCGACGAAACTATAGTCTTGAATCCAATCCGATCCATGATCCCAAATACCCAAATGGAAGAACGCGTCAGCACCACTGCCACCATTGAGTCTGTCGACTCCGAAGCCGCCGTTCAGAGTATCATCACCGGAACCGCCAAACAAAGCGTCTGACCCAGGACTGCCGATAAGCGAATCGTTGCCTTCGTTCCCCACCAAAGTATCAGCTCCATGATTACCGATTAAGGTATCATTGCCCGCACCGCCATGAAGTTCATCGTTGCCATGTCCACCGTCAATGAAGTCGTTTCCGTCATTCCCGAAAACCACATCCCGCAGATCGATGTCGCTGCCACCACCAAAAAGAAAGTCGTCTCCTGTGCCACCATCAAGAATGTCGCTCCCATCTCCACCATGAATCGTGTCATTTCCACCAGCGCCTTGAAGATGGTTCGAGACAGAGTTCCCGATGAGCATGTCGGCGAACTCAGTGCCTTCAGCGCCCTCGATCGAAACGAGCATCGAAACATCTGATGCAACTACTGACCGACCGGCCAAGAGATCGACAAGTATTCCTACTAAGACGCCAGAGAAGCCAACTGCATCACTTCCGTCACCACCATCAATAGTATCAGACCCAAACCCTGCAACAATCCTGTCATCACCCAGACCGCCTGAGACGTAGTCATTCCCAGCCCCACCATCGATTGTATCGTTTCCAGCATCGCCGTGAAGAGAATCGTTCCCGAGATCACCAGAAATAATGTCTGCTTCTGACCCACCCGAAACAAAATCTTCACCTGGCCCGCCCAGAATAGTGTCATTTCCCCATCCGCCATAAAGGGCATCTTTCCCATTCTCCCCCGAAACATAGTCGTTGCCGATCTGTCCCTTGATGAAATCGTTGCCATAGCCCCCAAACAGTCTATCGTTGCCTTCCTCTCCATTTATTGTATCGCTTGCCAGGCCTCCAAACAGCACATCGGCATCGCTTGTAATGTTCAGAATTTCGACCACCGCGAGCTCCCATGCCTCAAGCTCGAATTTGAACATTTGGCCAGTCGAGACGTAGCCGCCCTCGTCCACAACATCAGGCCGGGCCCCATTGTCCGTCACATCGCCATTTTTGCTCGTCATTCGGCTGACCAGAACAAAATAGTCACCCTCTGGAAGAAACTCACTCAGATCAATTTCAATCTCTCGCTTCATGGATGGGAGACTGCCAGCGAACCCCCTTTCCGACAGAAAGATCACGGTTCGAGACTCTCCTCCATAGCCGTGAATGTCAATTTCGCCTGGAACCTCAAAATCAAACAGCGCTTTCGTGCCCTGCGTTCTAGTCAGCCAGTTGAAAGCCACGCCACCAAACGTCAGAGAAAGGTCAACAGAATCAATCAACGTTCTATGGAGCAGGTTGGGCTTGCCGAAAGTTGTGGGCCAGAAATTTGCTGTGTCAACTCCGTTCGAGGTTAGTTCGAAGAATGCCTCAACGACGGTATGGGCGTATTGGAGCCCGTCTGCATTTCCGTAGCTTGATCCTCGATTACGCGGGCTCCATTCAGTGACCGAATGGTCAAGTTCAGGTGATCCGAGGGCCTCCAAGAATACGTCGAAGGCGGTTCTAAGTGCGAAATCCTTTTCACCGTCGATTTGCAAGAATCCCCCATTGAAGTAAGCGTGCGATATGGCAGACGAAATGTGATTTGCTGCACCCTCCGTTTCAAGAATGCCAGCAGCTATCGCACGAGCCTGACTGACAGCGTTGCCCTGCCCCGGGATCACACCAGTTTTCCACTCATCTGGAACACTGCCGGTATAGTCCTCTGGAAAGTGAACCTGGTAGTCGCCTGAAATAGTTTCTTCGAGAAATACTTGCCTGTCATCGACGGGACTGTAAAGATTTGCGCTGCCAACTATCTGGGCTGAAACCGCTACGCCAGGATACTTTGCTCCGACAAACAAAGCAACCTTACCTGCTATATATCCATACTCGAAGGCCGACATCTGGCCGCTGCCCCAGAACTCGTTGCCGATCTCAACCTGAGAGATCGTAACTCCAAGCTCCTGACCAATCGACATCGCATAGTCGAGGTAGCGCGCAACAAGTTCGAGGTAGTCTGCGCGCAGTTGTGAGCGTGCTCCGAAGCTTCCATTTGACAAGGCAACACCGATCGATTCCTCAAAGGCGACCCTTGTCGGGATTACAAGCTGAACGTTTGCTCCGATCTGTGATGCAACTGAAAAGAAGCTGCGCATGGGAGTGAGTGGAAACTGCCCGGTTCCGTTTGAATAGCTTTCGGCTTCCCACTCGCCGGTAAGAAATGCAGCTTCGGTGAATTCATTCTCTGTAACGCTTCCGCCAGGATAGCGAAGAACTGTTGTTCCAAGTGAATTTAGGACCTCAATAGCACGATTGTCTTTAGGGAACTCGATGTCGTAGTGTGTAACAAAGTTTGTTCCAAACATTTGCTCAGAGATCATATCTGCCAGAAACTCTTCGTCTTCGGTCACCTTATAGTTCAACATTTCAAGATCCCCACGTCTATCCGCGCGGCAACTTAACCACGATGACTATTTTTGGGCGTGACGAGAATCTGGTCAGAATATGACTCTTGCCGAAACTTTTAGTCTCAATGCTACGGTGGATTTATTGTGCTTTCTCATCGGTTGCCGCCAGAGACACCGCACGCCGATAAAGCTTACTTCTCTGTTGATTGTCGTTGGTTGTACAACAAGAAGTATCGTTCTGAACAAAGATCATTTTTTGGGTGCGCTCTCGACGGTTCGGCCCCGACTGACCTGCGGACACCCGAGCCACCCCCATCGCAGTCGCTTTTTTTTCCTAGGGTCCAGACTCATTGATCATCAAAGCCAGAAGATGACAGTAGCGGCGAGGGCGACGGCGGAGAGGAAGGTTTTTGACCATCGGTCGTAGCGGGTTGCGATGCGGCGCCAGTCTTTCAATCGGCCGAACATGATATCGATCCGGTTGCGTCGCCGGTAACGTCGTTTGCCGTAGCGAACGGTCTTGTCGCGCGACTTCCGACCGGGGATGCAGGGGCGTATCCCTTAGTCTCTCAACGCATCCCGGAACCAGTCGCGTCATAGCCCCAATCGGCGAGCAACCATTCGGCAGCGGGCAGACTGCCCAGTAGGGCTGCGGCTCCGGTGTAGTCGCTGACTTGGCCCGCGGTCATGAAGCACTTCAGCGGACGACCCTTCGCATCCGTCACGGCGTGCAGCTTGGTGTTCAACCCGCCCTTCGTGCGGCCGATCAATCGTCCGCGCTGGTCATTGGGCCGTAAGCCTGCGCCGAGGGCCGTCTTCGCCTGAAGGATGCTAGAGATTATTGGACCGTCCATATGGGCTCCTTTTGGACGGTGCATGGAATGCTGGAAGTTATGGATGTCGTTGATACTGGCCGACGGCGGCGGTTCAG
>JBGSJU010000381.1:0-3345 GCA_041741655.1 Rhodobacterales bacterium | reverse complement strand
CGCGCCACGCCGTCGCATTCCACGCTCTGTCTGGCCGGTGTGTCATCGGCGCGGCTGGGCAGCGGGGCGCGGGCGGACTGGCTGACCGATGCGCCGAAAAACGTGCCGATCCAGATTGCACAAGCCAGCGATGGCATGCGGTTCGAAGGTGGCCATGATGGCTGGCGCGGGCTGTTCGGCCTGACCCATGCGCGCCTGCTGGACCTGACCTTCGACGGGCGCGGGTTGGCGGGCGAGGACATGCTGCTGGCGCTGGACAACGACGACAAGGCGCGGTTCGACGCCGCCCTGACCGGATCGCAATTGCAGGGTGTCGCGTTCCAGATCCGCTTTCACCTGCACCCCGAGGTTGACGCGACCCTTGACATGGGCGGGACCGCCGTCGGGCTGGCGTTGAAATCGGGGGAACTGTGGGTGTTCCGGCATGATGGCAAGGCCAAGCTGACGCTGGACCCGTCGGTCTATCTGGAAAAGGGCCGGCTGCGCCCGCGCGCGGCGAAACAGATGGTTCTCTCCGGCCGCGCGATGGATTATGCGACGCGCATCCGGTGGTCGTTGTCCAAGGCGCAGGAAACGCCGATCTCGATCCGCGATGTCGCCCCGGATGCCGACAATTCCGAATTCTGATCCTGCAAGGACTGACCCATGACCGACCTTTACCCGCTGAAACGCGCGCTGATTTCCGTGTCCGACAAGACCGGGCTGACGGACCTCGCCCGGGCGCTGGCCGCGCGTGGCGTTGACATCTTGTCCACCGGCGGCACGGCGGTGGCAATGCGCGCGGCGGGGATCGCGGTGCGTGATGTGGCGGATGTGACGGGCTTTCCCGAAATGATGGATGGCCGGGTCAAGACGCTGCACCCGATGGTGCATGGCGGTCTGCTGGCGCTGCGCGACAATGCCGACCACGTGGCGGCGATGGACGCGCATGGCATCGGGGCCATCGACCTGCTGGTGGTGAACCTGTATCCTTTCGAGGACACCGTGGCCAAGGGCGCCGAATACGACACCTGCGTCGAAAACATCGACATCGGCGGCCCGGCGATGATCCGCGCGGCGGCCAAGAACCATGGCTTTGTCACCACGGTGGTCGATGTCGGCGATTATGCCGCGTTGCTGGCGGAACTGGATGCGCATGGCGGTCAGACCAGCCTCGCCTTCCGGCGCCGCATGGCGCAGATCGCCTATGCCCGAACCGGCGCTTATGATGCCGCCGTGTCCACATGGATGGCGGGTGCGATCGGCGAGATGACGCCGCGCCGACGGGTGTTTGCCGGCACGCTGGCGCAGCCGCTGCGCTATGGCGAAAACCCGCATCAGACGGCGGCGTTCTACACCGATGGCACGGCGCGGCCCGGTGTGGCGACCGCGCGGCAGGTGCAGGGCAAGGAACTGTCCTACAACAATATCAACGATACCGATGCGGCGTTCGAACTGGTCAGCGAATTTGCCGAGCCGACGGTGGCGATCATCAAGCATGCCAATCCCTGCGGCGTGGCCAGCGGGGCGAGCCTGCTGGATGCCTATCGCCGTGCCTATGATTGTGACCGGACATCCGCCTTTGGCGGCATCGTCGCACTGAACCGGCCGCTGGACGGCGCGACCGCCGCGGACATCGCGCAGATCTTCACCTAAGTGGTGATTGCACCCGGCGCCGATGACGCCGCCCGCGCCGTGTTCGCCGCGAAAAAGAACCTGCGCCTGCTGATCACCGATGGCATGGCCGATCCGACAGCGGCGGCCCTGATGCTGCGGCAGGTGGCAGGCGGATTTCTGGTGCAGGACCGCGATGCGGGCCGCATCACCCGCGCCGACCTGCGGGTGGTGACGAAACGCGCACCCACGGACGCCGAACTGGCCGACATGCTGTTTGCATGGACCGTGGCCAAGCATGTGAAATCCAACGCCATCGTCTATGTCCGCGACGGCGCAACGGTGGGGGTCGGCGCCGGTCAGATGAGCCGGGTGGACAGCTGCCGCATCGCCGCCCGCAAGGCCGAGGATATGGCCGATGCCCTTGGCCTGCCCGCGCCGCTGACCCAAGGATCAGTGGTGGCGTCGGATGCGTTTTTTCCCTTTGCCGACGGGCTGTTGACAGCGGCGGCGGCGGGGGCCACGGCGGTGATCCAGCCCGGCGGGTCGATGCGCGACGATGACGTGATTGCCGCCGCCGATGCCGCCGGGCTGGCAATGGTGTTCACCGGCATGCGGCATTTCCGGCATTGATCCGCGCGTTGTTACGCTGGAAAACCCCACGTCTGCGCCGTAAGACGGCAATCGGCGCGTCGCGCTGCGAACGGAACCGCACGGAGAAGCAGGCATGCGCATCGTTTTCTGGGTAGGTTTCTGGACGTTTCTGGCCGATCAGGCGGTGAAATACCTGGTCGTGCATATCCTGAACCTGCGCGATCTGGGCGAAATCGACGTGTTCCCGCCCTATCTGAACCTGCGGATGGCGTGGAATTACGGCATCAACTTCGGCCTGTTCGCTGAAAGCGGCAATGTGACGCGCTGGGTGCTGATCACCGTGGCACTGGTGATTGCCGGGGCCGTGGTCTGGTGGGTGCGCAACGATCCGCCCGGGCGGATCGGCCTGATTGCGGCGGGGTTGCTGGTCGGCGGGGCATTGGGCAATGTGATCGACCGGCTGCTGTATGGTGCGGTGGCGGATTTCCTGAACATGTCGTGCTGCGGCATTTCCAACCCTTATGCGTTCAACATTGCCGATATCGCGATCTTTGTCGGCGCTTTTGGACTGGTGCTGTTCACCGGGGGCAAAAAGCCCGCGTGACCTTGGCCGCGCGATGGTCTAAACCAACGGTCAATAACGATGAGGACGGGCGGATGCGGCGCTTTGCAATCCTGGCTTTGGTGATGACGCTGGCCGGCTGCGCCGGCAGCGAGCGCAACATTGCGTTGAAGGATCTGCGCAGCTTTTCCGGCGGGCCGGACGAATTTCTGGTGCTGCCCAGCAAACCGCTGGAAGAACCGCGCAGCTTCACCGAACTGCCGCCCCCCACGCCGGGCGGCGTCAATCGCACCGACAGGGATCCCAAAGGCGACGCGGTCGCGGCCTTGGGCGGGCGTCCCGAACGGTTGCAGAATACCGGCATCGCGGCGCAGGATGCGGCCTTGGTGAATGCAGTCAGTCGCAATGGCGTCACGCCGAACGTGCGCACCGCGCTGGCCACCGAAGACGAAGAGTTCCGGCGCAAGCAGTCGCGGTTCACCAAGATCCGGCTGGTGCGGGTGGATCGTTACAATCAGGCCTATCGCGGACAAAGCCTGCAACCCTATGATGAATTGGCGCGGTGGCGCCGTGCCGGCGCGCCGACCCCGGCCGCC
>JBGSJU010000380.1:0-3493 GCA_041741655.1 Rhodobacterales bacterium | reverse complement strand
CTTCAGCGCCGACGCCAGCCGCGCCGCGCGACCGCCCGTAGGCGCGGGCCGTTTCGATTGCCCGGAACCCGCCATGCGCCCGTCTTATCCCAGCGGGTCCCGACCGTCCAGATTGCCCTTGCACGCTGCGCCGATTGCGACTAATCACCCGCCACGAATTGGCGCGCTGTGGTAGCTCAGTGGTAGAGCACTCCCTTGGTAAGGGAGAGGTCGAGAGTTCAATCCTCTCTCACAGCACCAGCTTACCCAATTGATTTTGTGCAAGCATCTGATCCATATTGGATTTGTGCCGCCCATTAGTGCAGATGGGATACCCGACCCTCGAATGGACCGACTGGCTCAGCAACCGCCGTTTGCTCGAGCCGATCGGGAACATCCTGCCCGCCGAAGCTGAATCAAACTTCTACGCAGCTCTGGAAACTGAAAGCATGGCCGCGTAACTAACCTCAATCAGCCTCCGGCAAACCCGGCGAGGTTCATTGTTGTGGATGTTGTTTCGCCAGAGCGAGCGCGACCGTGACGGCCCACAAACCTGCCTCAACCATGAAAGGCTGAACTATGCGTGTAATTGAACGCCGATCCGCCGGGCTTTTGAAAGCCGTGATACTGGATGCCAGTCAATGAACACCGACCTGTCCTCAAGCGCCCGCACCCTGAATCTCATCCTGTTCGTTCTGGTGATCATGGCGCTCTATTTTGCCAAGGATGTGATCCTGCCCTTGATCATGGGCGCGCTTCTCGCGCTGACCCTCAGCCCGCTGGTGCGGTCGATGGCAAGAAGAGGCATCGCACCACCTATTTCTGCAACGGCGATCATCATGCTCTTGGCTGGCTTGCTCGCTGCCGCGGCGCTTCTGCTCAGCGGTCCGATCACAAACTGGATCAACGACGCCCCGCAACTGGGCGCTGAATTGCAACGGAAGCTCCAGTCTTTGATGGTGTCGCTGGAACTGGTGCAGCAAGCGTCCAACAAGGTCGATGGCCTGACCGCCACGGCCGCCGATCCGGCTGTGCAGCGTGTGTCATTGGAACAGCCGGGCCTGTTGACTATGGCTGTCAGCAATGTGGCCTCGATCCTGGCCACCACGGTGGTGACGCTGGTGCTAGCGCTGTTTCTGCTGTCTTCGGGCGACATGTTCTACTATAAGTTGATTGATGCGTTCCCGACGTTCGGTGACAAGAAGCGCGCCTTGCGGATCGTTTATGGGATCGAGAGGAGTGTGTCCCGCTACCTTTCCGTCGTCAGCGTCATCAACCTTGTCCTTGCCGTTGTCATTGGCGCAGTCATGTGGGCCATCGGGATGCCGCAGCCGTTCGGTTGGGCGGTTCTGGCGTTTTTTGTAAATTTCCTGCCCTACATCGGGCCACTGCTTGGCGCGGGGCTTGCGGGCGCGGTTGGCATAGTCACCTTTGACAGCCTGGGACATGCTGCCCTCGCGCCGATCCTTTACCTTACGGCAACGTCGATCGAAGGGCAGTTCGTGACCCCAGTGATCCTCGGTCGCCAACTGGAACTGAACACCGTTTCGGTCTTCGTGATGCTGGTGTTCTGGGGCTGGCTTTGGGGTATCGCCGGGGCGCTGATGGCTGTGCCGTTCTTGGTCTGCCTGAAAGTCATGTGCGACAACGTCCCCTCGCTGAACACGTTGGGCAGCTTTCTGAGCGCCGAAGCTGTGTCCATTCCGGCGGTGGTGACGACGAAGTAAGTTCATCTGGTCAAGAACGTCTGACGTGTTGCCACCCGATACAATCGATGCCCAGATGTCTTCCTCTCCGCCATAGCCCTCGCCGCAACCGTCAAGTTCTGGCTATGATCCGAGAACGAGTCCTGACCTGAGCAGAACTTGCGCCAGAAATTCGAATTGACTGATCGATCAATCAGTGTAGCCTTCTGACATGAGTGAAGACCGCACCCTTATCGCTGAACGACCGACTGAAGGCGAAGACATCCCGCCATCGCACGCGCGTATCCTGGATGCGGCGGAACGCGTGTTCGCACGTGACGGGTTTTCCGGGGCCGGCATGAAGGCCATCGCGCTGGAGGCGGGGGTGGCGCAAGGGCTGCTGCACTATCACTTTGCCGGCAAGGACGGGCTTTACGCAGCGGTGATTGCGCGGCGGTCAGGGTTGATCAACGCTGCGCGGATGACCGCCCTTGCAAGGGTGAACCTTGCCGCGCCCGATGCCTTGGAACAGGTGTTCGCGGCGTTTGCCGGTCCGCCGCTCGGGCCCGAAGGCGGCGGCGTCGATTATGCGCGCATCTTTGCCACACTGGTTGTTGGCGATGCCCGCGACCGTGATCTGGTGGCCGAACATTATGACCCGGTCGCGCGCGCTTTCATCGCAGCGATACAGGAGGCGGAACCGCGGGCGGATCAGGCGCTTGCCGCTTGGGCCTACAGCTTTGCCTTGGGGGCGCTGATCGGTATCGTGGCGCGCGACCAGCGGCCGGAACGGTTGGCGGGCCAAGCGGAGAGGGAAACATCAGAGGCGGTGCTGGTCAAACTCGTTGCCTTCAGTGCGGGCGGATTGCGCGCGATGTTGCCGCCACCATAGTCACTACCATTCGATCCGCGGGGGGAGCTGCGGGGGATCAACAGAGGAGGAAGATATGAAATCACTTCGGAATGGGGCGCTTGCCCTTGCCTTGGCCATGACGCCGGTCGCGTTGCCGGTCACGGCCATGGCGGACAGTTATGACGCAATCGTGGTCGCTGGGCACCCGCCGGTGTTCCGCTGGGTCCAGATGATCACGCAATCGTTCATCCCGGCCGCGACCGCCGGCTTTGCCGCCGCGGGGCACACCATCACGTTTAATGAACAATATGGCGGGTCCATCGCGCCAGTGGGCGAGGAGCTGGAGGCGCTGGAAGCCGGGATCGCCCAGATCGGCACCTGTCAGGCGCTGTTCGATCCGGCGAAACTGGCGATCCAGAACGTGACCTATTGTACCCCGTTCGTCAGTGCCGATCCCCGTCAGGTGTCGGGGCTGCTGGACAAGTTGCACAAGACCGATCCGCGGATGACGGCGGCCTATGGCGAGAATGGCACCGTTTACCTGGGCGCACCCATCGCGATCGACGACTACATCCTGATGACGACGTTTCCCGTTGCATCGCTGGCTGATCTGAAAGGGCGCAAGATTGCGGCGCCGGGCGCGGCGATCAACTGGCTGTCGGGCACCGGGGCGACCGGTGTCTCGGGCAACCTGACGACCTACTACAACGAATTGAAGGCCGGGGTTTACGACGGGGTGATCGTGTTCGCGTCGGCCGCGCTGCCGGGCAAGCTGTTTGAAGTGGCCCCCTACATCACCCGCGCCGGGCTTGGCGCACAGTTCGCCGGCGCGCTTTGTGCGTCGAAGGATTGGTATGACGGCCTGCCGAAACCGGCGCAGGATGCGCTGCACGCCGCCGCCGATACGGCGGGCGTATGGTATATGGACGCGCTGGAGGCCGCGGCCGCCGGGGCCCTGACCAAGATGGCCGCTGCC
>JBGSJU010000379.1:0-2508 GCA_041741655.1 Rhodobacterales bacterium | reverse complement strand
GCATTTCGGCCGCCAGCGTCCGCGCGGTGCCGCGTGCCAAGGGGTCGGCCGGCCACAGCCCGGCGTCGGGATGGCGGGTCGCCAATTCCTCGGCAATTGCCAGACTGTCGGACAGGATCGCGCCTTCGGGCGTCACCAGCGTGGGCAGGGTGCGCGCAGGCGCCAGATCCGCGATCAGCGCGGCCACCCCGGTTTCGGTTTCGGGGCGGTGGATCGTCGTGCGGACCATGGATTGCAGGCCGAACCGTTCGGCCATCAGCCAGACAGCCAGCGACCACGAGAAATAGTGACGGTTGCCCAGATGCAGATGGTAGGTCACCGATGCCGTCCCTTTTTTGCCAGTGCCAACATTGGCTGCACGACTCTGGCAGACCGGTGCCACGCTGTGAAGCGTCAGAACACGCGATTGATCTGCACCGATGTCCAGCCTTGCGGTGTCAGGTGCAATTCGGTCAGCGACAGGTTGTCGATCTTGTGGGCAAAGATCGCCCGGCCCTTGGCCCCGGTCGCCCGCTGCACCTGCGTCAGGATCGCGCCCATGTGGGCGACCACGACAATCGCGCGCCCCGGATAGGTGGCGGCCAGCCGGTCGGTGGCCGCGGACACCCGCTCTGCGACGGCATCCCAGCTTTCGCCACCGGGGGCGGCAATCGCACCGGGGGTTTCCCAGAAGGCGTGCAGACGGCCCTGATCGGCGATGTCCGCCCAATGCTGCAATTCCCAGTCACCGAAATGCATCTCGCGCAGTGCTGCGTCATGCGCCAGACGGGGGCGGCCTTGTGCGATTGCATCGGCCGTGGCCACGGCGCGCGACAGATCCGATGACACCACCAGCGCATCGGGCGGCAATTGCGCCGCCAACCGCGCCAGCCCGTCGGTATCCGACAGGTCGGCCGGCAGGTCCGACCATCCGACCAGCGCCTTGGCATGGGTCGGACCATGCCGGACCCAGTAGAATTGCGTCATGCGGCCTGCCTTTCCGGGCCGCCACCACATGACGGCCAGCTTCGATCACAGTTTCGATCACAGTCTCGATCACAGGGCGGATATAAGGCAGGGCTGGTCTGCGGCAACTTGGCACAGACCAGTGTGGGCCAGATCAGCTTTTTGACACAGGACCCTGATATCCCTTGGTTTCGACGGATATGCCGGCAAAAGCCCCGCCGATGGCCTGCGTTCGGCGCCGAAGCCCGTCATCCGCCGCCGCAAAAGTGTCAGGTTTTTTTGATCCGGCGTGCAGGACGCTGCGTAAGCCGAATAAGAGAGATTGCAAGGGTCGGGCAATCAACGCCTGCCTCGCAACACAACAGGGGGAAACCATGGCACTTGACGGATCGATCGATTTGGCACTGTCCCGCCGCGCGATGAAGGCGGAACTGTTGGATGCGGAAACCGAATTGCGCCTGGCCTATGCTTGGCGCGACCAGCGTGACGAGGCGGCGCTGCACCGTCTGATCACCGCCTACATGCGGTTGGCGATTTCGATGGCGGCGAAATTCAAACGCTACGGCGCGCCGATGAACGACCTGATCCAGGAAGCCGGTCTGGGCCTGATGAAGGCGGCAGACAAGTTCGACCCCGACCGTGGTGTGCGGTTTTCGACTTACGCCGTGTGGTGGATCAAGGCGTCGATCCAGGATTACGTCATGCGCAACTGGTCGATGGTCCGCACCGGGTCCACGTCCAGCCAGAAGGCGCTGTTTTTCAACATGAAACGGGTGCATGCCCGGCTGGAACGCGAAGCGCAGGCAGCGGGTGAAACGCTGGACGGGCACCAGATGCGCCAGAAGATCGCCACCGAAATCGGCGTGCCGCTGGCCGATGTCGAAATGATGGAGGGCCGGCTGTCCGGCTCGGATTTCAGCCTGAACGCCATGCAATCGTCCGACGAGGACGGGCGTGAATGGATGGAAACGCTGGAGGACGAATCGGTGCAGGCCGACGAGATTGTCGAAGCCCGCCATGACAGCGCCAAGGTGCGCGAATGGCTGGCCGACGCGCTGGCCGCGCTGAACGAACGCGAACGGTTCATCGTGCGCGAACGCAAGCTGCGCGATGAACCCCGCACGTTGGAATCGCTGGGGCAGGAACTGGGTCTGTCCAAGGAACGCGTCCGCCAGTTGGAAGCGGCGGCGTTCGCCAAGATGCGCAAGCGGCTGGAAACCACATCCAAGGAAGTGCATGCGTTTCTGGTATGAAAGCTGTCCTTGCCGCTTTTGCCCTGATCGCAGCACCGGCCCTGGCCACAGAGGTTCCATCCGAAGCCTTGGCGGCACAGGTGGTGTTTCTGGGCGAGGTGCATGACAACCCCGCCCATCACGCCGAACAGGCGCGGTGGGTCACGGCGATTGCACCGAAGGCGGTCGTGTTCGAAATGCTCACCGCGCAGCAGGCCGCAGCGACGGATGGCATTTCCCGCGGCGATGCGGCGGCGCTGGCGGCGGCAACCGGCTGGGCTGACAGTGGCTGGCCCGATTTCGCGATGTATGCGCCGATCTTTTCCGCCGC
>JBGSJU010000378.1:0-4616 GCA_041741655.1 Rhodobacterales bacterium | reverse complement strand
GGGCGGGCGGTGGCGAGGAACTGGGCGGTATCCGCGCCGTGCTGCATTACATTCAGCGCACCGCGGTGCAGGCCAGCCCGCGGATCCTGACCGCGATCACCGGCCAATGGCAACGCGGCGCGCCCGAGGTCGTGACCTTTGACCACCCGTTCCAACGCACATTCACCGAATTGCAGATCGGCGAGACGATCCATACCGCCGCCCGCCCCGTCACCCTGTCCGACATCGAACATTTCGCCTATTTCACCGGCGACACGTTCTACGCCCATATGGACGAGGATGCCGCCCGTGCGAACCCGTTCTTTCCGGGCCGCGTCGCGCATGGCTATCTGTTGCTGTCCTTCGCCGCCGGGCTGTTCGTACAGCCGGACCCGGGACCGGTGCTGGCCAATACGGGTCTGAATGGTCTGGCGTTCCAGAAACCCGTCAGCCCCGGCGACAGCATCGCGGCGCAGCTGACCGTGAAACGCAAGACCCGCCGGACGGATACGTATGGCGAAGTCGCATGGGCGGTCATCCTGACCAACCAACACGGCGAACAGGTGGCGGACTATGAACTGCTGACCATGGTGGCCTACGCATGCTGAAGCAACGCAAACGCCATCCGCGACACGGCATGACGGTTTCAGCCGCGCCAGCGGCCGCGGCCCGCGCGACTCTGGCAGGCAAGGAGGTGTCATGGCCGCCACCCGCTACATCCCCGTCTGGCTGCGCCACAGTGGCACGCCCGGCGTCCGCGGTTTCGCCACCCTGCAGGGGTTCGAGGCGATCACGCGCGGATCATTGATTTCCGTCCTGCCTTTGGAGATGTACCGCGCGACCGAGGATGCGGGTCTGGTGTCCAGCCTGTATTTCGGGGTTGGCATCCTGTCGCTGTTCACCGGGTTGATGGTGCCCTTTGCCACACGGTTCATGCCGCGCCGCTGGCTTTACAGTCTGGGTGCGGGGCTGTTCATGCTGGGCACACTGGCGGCCGTGCTGGGCGGCACCCCATGGGTGGTGCTGACCGTCTTGTGCAACACCATGGGTACGGTGATCTGTTTCGTCTGCCTGAACGCTTATGTGCTGGATTACATCGCGCGTGAGGATCTGAGCCGCTGCGAATCCACCCGGATGTTCTATGCCGCGCTGGGGTGGACGGCGGGGCCCCTGACCGGTGTGCTGCTGCTGGACTGGTGGCGGCCCGCGCCGTTCCTGCTGGCTGGCGCGTCGGCGGCGGCGATGCTGACGGCGTTCTGGGTGATGCGGCTGGGCAATGGCAAGCTGATCACCAAGGCGGGCCGTGCCGCGCCCAATCCGCTGGCGTTTCTGCGCCGGTTCGCGCAGCAGCCACGGCTGATCGCGGGCTGGCTGTTTGCGGTGATCCGGTCCTGCGGATGGTGGGTCTATGTCGTCTATCTGCCGATTTTTGCGGTGGAATACGGGTTGGGCGAGCGGATCGGCGGCATCGTTTTGTCGATGACCAATGCCACGATGTTCCTGACGCCCTTCATGCTGCGCGCGATTCAGCGCGGCACGATCCGGGGCGCGGTGCGGCTGGGGTTTGCCGCGGCGGGCATGCTGTTTGTTGCGGCGACGCTGGGCGAATGGGTGCCGTGGGCGGCGGTGCTGTGCCTGTTCGGGGGCTCGCTGTTTCTGGTGTTGCTGGATGTCTGCGGCGGGTTGCCGTTCCTGATGGCGGTGAAACCTTCGGAGCGCACGGAAATGTCCGCCGTCTATTCGTCGTTCCGCGACGTGTCGGGGATCGTGACGCCGGGCGTGGCCTATCTGGTGCTGCTGGTCGTGCCGATCACCGGCGTCTTCGCCGCTTCGGGGTTGGGGTTGTTCGCGGCTTGGGCCATTGCCGGGCGGTTGCACCCCCGGATGGGTCGCAGTCGGGGGCGCCTGTTGTCGGCGTGATCAGCGGTTGGCGGCAACGGCGGCCTGCGCATCACGCACCAACCCTGCACCGTCCAGCCCCTTGGCGGTCATGTCCGTGACCCAGTTGGCGGTCACTTCTGCACCGAGGGCCGCGATGGGGGAACGCGGGGGGTAATGTCCCCCGCCCGAGTTTGCTGTGGGTTTACGCCTTGACGTGCCGTGCCCGCGCGCCGCGTTCGATGGCGGCGGCATGCAGACGGTCGATGTTCAGTTCATCACGGATTTCCTCCAGCAGGCGCAATTCGGCCTGCCGCAGCGTGCCATCCGACGCCGCAACGTCGCAGGCCAGCGCATAGGCGGTTTCGAACAACCGCTCCGGCAGATTGTTGCGGATCAGGCCGAACAGCGCGTCCAGACCTTCTTCCTCGGCGAACAGGTCCTGCACGGTCTGCGACAGCATGCGCATGCGGTCGATGTCATAGCCGGCGAACACCGGCAGCATGTTGACCGCACTTTCGATCTTCAACAGTTCCGCCGTGCGCACCTGTTCATCAGACAGCGATACCGCGATCATCAGCGCCACGAGGCAGTCCTGCGGGCTGAGCGGGTTGGGGGGCGCTTCGGTCATGTGGCGTTCCTGTGCTGACGTCGCAGGCATGATTATTGACGCAGGCCGGGGCGGGCAATAGGAAGCATCGTTCCCCGGCCATTTGCCGCGGATGGACCGATACCCGGAGATACCCCATGACCACCCTGCGCGATGCCGCCCTGAAATCCAAGGCCTGGCCTTTTGAAGAGGCGCGCGCGCTGGCGAAACGCTATGAAAAGGCGCCACCGGCCAAGAGCTATGTGCTGTTTGAAACCGGCTACGGCCCGTCCGGCCTGCCGCATATCGGCACGTTCGGCGAGGTGGCGCGCACGACGATGATCCGCCGCGCCTTCGAGGTGATTTCGGATATCCCGACCCGGCTGATCTGCTTCTCCGACGATCTGGACGGCATGCGCAAGGTGCCCGACAACGTGCCGCGTCAGGACATGCTGCGCGAGCACATGCAGAAACCGCTGACGTCGGTGCCCGACCCTTACGGGCTTTATGACAGTTTCGGCGGCCATAACAACGCGATGCTGCGGCGGTTTCTGGACACCTTCGGGTTCCAGTATGAATTCATCTCGGCGACGGAATTCTACCGCTCGGGCCAGTTCGACGCGACCCTGCGTCTGGCCGCCGAACGCTATGACGCGATCATGAAGATCATGCTGGCGTCGCTGCGCGAGGAACGCCAGCAGACCTATTCCTGTTTCCTGCCGATCCATCCCGAAACCGGCCGCGTGCTGTATGTGCCGATGAAAGAGGTGAACGCGGCGGACGGCACCATCACCTTCGACGATGAAACGGGCCGCGAATGGACGCTGCCGGTGACGGGCGGCAACGTGAAACTGCAATGGAAGCCCGATTTCGGTGCCCGCTGGGCCGCGCTGGACGTGGATTTCGAGATGTATGGCAAGGACCATTCCACCAACACGCCGATCTATGATGGCATCTGCGAGGTGCTGGGCGGGCGCAAGCCGAACCATTTCAGCTATGAATTGTTCCTTGACGCCGAAGGGCAAAAGATCAGCAAATCCAAGGGCAACGGCCTGACGATCGACGAATGGCTGACCTATGCGGCGACGGAGTCGCTGTCGTATTTCATGTATCTGAAACCCAAGACCGCCAAGCGGATGTCGTGGGACGTGATCCCGCGCGCGGTGGATGATTATCACCAGCAATTGCGCGCCTACCCGGATCAGACGGTGGACCAGCAGGTCGATAACCCGGTCTGGCACATCCACGGCGGCCGGCCGCCCGCATCGGGGATGGTGGTGTCGTTCGGGATGCTGTTGAACCTTGCCTCCGCGTCTGGGGCGGCGGACAAGGACCGGCTCTGGGGCTTTCTGCGGCGCTATGCGCCCGGCACCTCGCCGGAAACGCACCCCGATCTGGATGCCGCCGCCGGGTTCGCCGTGCGCTATTACCAGGACAAGGTGAAGCCGCTGAAGCAGTTCCGCGCCGCCGATGCCCGCGAAGCCGCCGCCATGGCCGACCTGCTGGCCGCGTTGCAGGACCGCAGCGGGGCCACCGCGCTGGACCTGATCGCGCGCAAGAACGTGCAAGAGGGCAAGGCGGATGCCGCGCTGCCCACTGCGAACTGGGCTGATGAGGAATTCCTGCAATCCATCGTGTTTGCCACCGGCAAGCTGCACGGATTCGACCCCCTGCGTGATTGGTTCAAGGCGCTGTACGAGGTGCTGCTGGGGTCGTCCGACGGGCCGCGTTTCGGCGGGTTCATCGCGTTGTATGGGCTGGACGAAACCATCGCGTTGATCCGGGCCGGGTTGGCGGGAGACCTGCTGGCCGCCGCCTGAGTCTGTGGTGAAATTTCGGCGTGATTTTTCATGTTGATTATTCGGGGCGCTGTGTCACGGTGAAATTCAAGGCCTGAATTTCACGGAATCGCCCATGCGCCCCGAACCGCCATCCTCGCTTGGGGCCGACCTGCGCGCACTGCGCCGTGCGCGGGGGCTGACCCTGCAGGCGATGGCCGATGGGCTTGACCGGTCCGTCGGCTGGGTCAGTCAGGTGGAACGCGACCTATCCCAGCCTGCCATCGCCGATCTGCGCGCCATGGCGGACCTGTTGGGCGTTCCCTTGTCGCTGCTGTTCGGCCGCGCCCGCGCCCCGGTGACCGAGGAAGGCCATGTCGTGCGCGCCGGTA
>JBGSJU010000377.1:0-4914 GCA_041741655.1 Rhodobacterales bacterium | reverse complement strand
ATCCACCAACCGATGCTGATCGGCCTTTTCAATGTCTGGTTCTGGCTGCGCTAGCCTGACGCAGGGCGCGGCCCTTCCGATCTTCCCCTTGCATCACCAAATCTGACTCGCAGATAAATGAATGCGAGAAGGACCATGCACACTTCATCCCCCGACCTTACGTCCCACCACATCCCCGGCAACCTGACCGACCGCGCCGCCCTGCGAACGGTGCGTTTCATGCGGGTCTTTGCCGATGCCTTCTTCTCGAAACGATACGGCCACCGCGCCGTTGTTCTGGAAACCGTGGCCGCCGTGCCCGGCATGGTGGGCGGCATGTTGCAGCACCTGAAGGCGCTGCGCCGGTTCCGCGATGACGCGGGCTGGATCCGCGAATTGCTGGACGAGGCCGAAAACGAGCGCATGCATCTGATGGCCTTCATCGAAATCGCCAAGCCGTCCGCCTTTGAACGTGCGCTGATCCTGATCGCGCAGGGGGTGTTTTTCAACCTCTACTTCGTGATCTACCTGTTCTTCCCGCAGACCGCGCATCGTATCGTCGGCTATCTGGAAGAAGAGGCGGTCATCAGCTACACCCATTACCTCGCCGAGGTTGACGAGGGTCGGGTCGAAAACATTCCGGCCCCCGCGATGGCCCTCGACTATTGGAAGTTGCCGCCGGACTCGCGCCTGCGCGACCTGATCCTTGCCGTGCGCGCCGACGAGGCCGGGCACCGCGACAAGAACCACGGCTTTGCCGATGCGATCCGCGACGGGGTTCATGGCTGAACGCCGCACCTGTCAGATCAGTCCATCGCCTTGAAGTTGAAGGCCGACCCCTCCTTGATCCCTGACGGCCAGCGCGCCGTCACGGTCTTGGTCCGGGTGTAGAACCGGAAGGCGTCCGGCCCGTGCTGGTTCAGGTCGCCGAACACCGATTTCTTCCAGCCACCGAACGTGTGATAGGCCAGCGGCACCGGGATGGGCACGTTGATGCCGATCATGCCGACGTTGATCCGGTTGGCGAAATCGCGCGCGGTGTCGCCGTCGCGGGTAAAGATCGCGGTGCCGTTGCCGTATTCATGGTCCATCGCCAGCTTCAGCGCCTCTTCATAGCTTTGGGTGCGGACGGTGGACAGGACGGGCCCGAAAATCTCGTGCTTGTAGATGTCCATGTCGGGGGTGACATGGTCGAAGAGGTGCGGGCCGACGAAGAAGCCGGTTTCGTAGCCTTGCAGGTTGAACCCCCGGCCATCGACGACCAGTTTCGCGCCCTGATCGACACCCGACTGCACCAGCCGCAGGATGTTGGCCTTGGCCGCGGCGGTCACGACGGGGCCGTAATCCACATCGTTTCCGGCGGTCCACGGACCCACCTTCAGCTTTTCGATACGCGGGATCAGGCGTTCGATCAACGCATCAGCGGTCTTGTCGCCCACCGGCACCGCGACCGAAATCGCCATGCAGCGTTCGCCCGCCGCGCCATAGCCCGCGCCGACCAGCGCATCGGCGGCCAGATCCATGTCGGCATCCGGCATGATGATCATGTGGTTCTTGGCGCCGCCAAAGCACTGCACGCGCTTGCCGTTCGCACAGCCACGGCCATAGATATATTGCGCGATGGGGGTCGATCCGACAAAGCCGATGGCCTGCACCGTTTCGTTGTCCAGGATCGCGTCCACGGCTTCCTTGTCGCCGTTGATCACCTGCAACACGCCGTCGGGCAAACCGGCTTCCTTGCACAGCGCCGCCAGCATCAGGGGCACCGAGGGGTCCCGTTCCGACGGTTTCAGGATGAAGGCATTGCCCGCCGCCAGCGCCGGACCCATTTTCCACAACGGGATCATGGCCGGAAAGTTGAACGGCGTGATGCCTGCGGCCACGCCGACAGGCTGGCGCAGCGAATACATGTCGATGCCGGGGCCGGCGCTGTCGGTGAATTCACCTTTCAGCAGATGCGGCGCGCCGATGCAGAATTCGATCACCTCCAGCCCGCGCTGGATGTCGCCCTTGGCATCGGGAAAGGTCTTGCCATGTTCGGACGACAGGGCTTCCGCCAGCTTGTCCATGTCGCGGTTGATCAGGCGGACCAGTTCCATCATCACGCGGGCGCGGCGCTGCGGGTTGGTGGTGCCCCATTTGATCTGGGCCTCGGCGGCGTCGGCCACCGCCGCGTCCAGTTCGGCCTTCGACGCGAGGGCGACCTTGGCTTGCACTTCGCCCGTGGCCGGGTTGAACACGTCTGCCGTGCGCCCCGACGTGCCTGCGACCAACGCCCCGTTGATCCAGTGACCGATCTGTTTCATCTGTAATCCTCCCGAGATTTGGCGCAGCATAGCCTTGCACACCTGCCGCATAAAGCGGCAAGTTTCCAAAAGGGCTTTGCACAAATGCAGGACAGATCGCGGGGGGTGACGCATGGATTGGGATGACATGAAGGTGTTTCTGGCCGTGGCGCGCGGCGAAAGCCTGTCGGCGGCGGGGCGCGTGTTGCAGATGGACCCGGCCACGGTGGGACGTCGGGTGGCCAAGCTGGAACAGGGGCTGGACACCGCGCTGTTTGCCAAAAGCCCGCAGGGCTATGCCTTGACCGATGCGGGCCAGCGGCTGGTTGCCCATGCCGAGGCCGCCGAACAGGCGATGGCGGGCGCGTTGGAGGAGTTGCAAGGGCAGGGCGCGGGCCTGTCAGGGCAAATCCGGATCGGGGCGCCGGATGGCTGCGCGAATTACCTGTTGCCACAGGTCTGCGCCGCGATCAGCGATGCGAACCCCGATCTGGATATCCAGATCGTCGCCCTGCCGCGGGTGTTCAACCTGTCGAAACGCGAGGCGGACATGGCCATCGGCGTGTCGCCCCCCACGGCGGGGCGGCTTCTGGTGCAGAAGATCACCGATTACCACCTGACTCTGGCCGCCGCGCGCGGCTATTTGCGGGCGCATCCGCCGATCCTGACGCCCGCCGACCTGAAAGGCCACCGCATGATCGGCTATATTCCCGACATGATCTTTGACAAGGAACTGGATTATCTGGGCGATCTGGGGGTGGACCGGGTGGCGCTGGCATCGAATTCCGCCTCGGTGCAATTCCAATGGGTGCGACAGGGGCTGGGGCTGGGCGTGGTGCATGATTTCGCCATCCCGTTCGCGCCACGGGTGCGCCGCGTCCTGCCCGATCAGATCGGCCTGACGCGCACCTTCTACCTGATCCGCCATGCCGATGACCGCCGTCTGGAACGCATGTCGCGCTTTGCCGCCGCGCTGGCACAGGGGCTGCGGGCCGAGGTCGCGCGGCTGGAGGCTTCTGTCGGACAGGACGCAGGCTGACTTGACAGAAAGTTGCGCTCGGACGACGCTAAGCGACAGGAAATAATGCGCAGGGAGGCGTCACATGCTGGTTCACCAGATCCTCAAGGCCAAGGGCGATCACCCGGTCATCACCGTCCGTCCCGAAACGCGTCTGGCCGCCGTGGCGGACCTGTTGGCGGAACGGCGGATCGGCGGGGTCATCGTTTCGTCTGACGATGTTCGCGTCGAAGGCATATTGTCGGAACGCGACATCGTACGCGCTCTGGCCTTGCGGGGGGCCGACTGCCTGAACCTGACCACATCCGACCTGATGACCCGCAACCCGTCCTGCTGTGCCCCCGGCGACGAAGCCGATGTCGTGCTGCAACGGATGACGGACGGCCGGTTCCGCCACATGCCCGTCACGGATGGCGCGGTTCTGGTCGGCATCGTATCGATCGGCGATGTGGTCAAGGCGCGGCTGGACGAGTTGGCGATGGAAAAATCCGCGCTCGAAGGCATGATCATGGGGCATTGATCCCGGCGACCCCGGCGACCCCGGCGCGACCGCCTGGCCCACAGAACGCCATGCAATTTCCGCTCTTGCCATTCCATACGCAATAATGTTGCGTGACCGCACAAAAATACTGCGGGAGGAGGGACCCCATGCCTGCTGGAACCATGCGCATCGGTCTGTATCCGGGCACGTTTGATCCGATCACCTATGGCCATACCGACATCATCCGGCGGTCCTGCTCGCTGGTGGATCGTCTGGTGATCGGTGTGGCGATCAACCGCGACAAGGGCCCCTTGTTTTCGCTGGATGAACGGGTGGCGATGATCGAGGCCGAATGTGCCACCATGGTGTCGGAAACCGGCACCCAGATCGTGGTGCATCCGTTCGAGAACCTGCTGATCGATTGCGCCAATGACGTGGGCGCGGGCGTCATCATCCGTGGCCTGCGCGCCGTGGCCGATTTCGAATATGAATTCCAGATGGTCGGCATGAACCGCGCGCTGGATGCCAGCGTGGAAACCGTGTTCCTGATGGCGGACGCGCGCCGGCAGGCCATCGCGTCAAAGCTGGTCAAGGAAATCGCCCGGCTGGGCGGCGACGTGTCGAAATTCGTGCCCCCCGCCGTGCATGCGGCGCTGAAGGTGAAATACGCGCGTTAATGCCCGGGATCGGCGCGCCGGATGAAATCCGCGCAGGCCGCCACATGCATCACGGGCAACATGTGGCCCCCCGGGATCACCTCGACTGAGATGGCCGGGTTGCGCGCGACCATGGCGCGGCCTTGCGTGTCGGGCGACAGGATGCGGTCATCGGCGCCGTAAAGGATGCTGACCGGCACTTTCAGCCCCGGATAGCCCGCCTTCATCCATTTCAGATCGGCGAGCGAGGCCATGTAATCCCGGCTGGTGTTGTAAAACGCCGATGGGCGCAGCCCCAACAGCGCGCCGCCTTTCGTGCCGTAATCCGCGGGCACCGGATCGGGGCCGAACACCTGTTCCAGCACGGCCGGCGCGTTGCGCATGCCCATGGGCGTCGCCAGCGTCCAGGCCATGATGCGCCGCCACAGATCGGATGTAATCGCCAGCGGCTTGAACGCGGGCGCGGGCGCATCGCCGCCCAGTGTCAGCGGCGCC
>JBGSJU010000376.1:0-2362 GCA_041741655.1 Rhodobacterales bacterium | reverse complement strand
CGCGGCATCGGGCGCGGCGGGCGCGCGGCGCAATTGATCCATACCGGGGGCGCGGGGCCGGATCATCCGCTGCTGCCGCAACTGGCCGAGTCCGGCTACCTCAAGGCGCTGTTCTGGCGGCTGGACGGGTGAAGGCGCTTCTGGACGCCTGCGTCTTGTATCCGACCGTGATGCGGCAGATGTTGCTGGGGGCGGCCGAAGCCGGGCTTTACACGCCCCTGTGGTCGGCCCGCATCCTCGAAGAATGGGCGCGCGCCGTGGCGCGGCTTGGCTCCGCGGACGAGGTGATTGCGCGCGGTGACATCGCGCAGATGCGCGCGCGCTGGCCCATGGCCGAGGTGACGCCGCCCGACAGCCTGATCCGCCGCCTGCATCTGCCCGATGTAAATGACATCCACGTGCTGGCCGCCGCCATCACCGGGTCCGCCGACGTGATCGTGACCCAGAACGCCGCCGACTTTCCGCGCGGTCTGCTGGCCGAGGAAGGCGTGCGGCGCGAGGATGCCGACCAGTTCCTGCGCGGATTGCACAGCGGCGCCCCCGATACCGTGGCGGCCGTGGCGGAACTGGTCCGCGCCGAGGCGGAGCGGCTGTCCGGCGATCCATGGACCATCCGCGCTTTGTTGAAAAAGGCCCGGATGCCCCGGCTGGCCAAGGTGCTGGATTAGGGCACGAGGCCCCACCGTGCCTCGTTCCGTTCGATGGCGGCGATGCGTTCGGTGGTTTTCGGGTGGCTCAGCAACCATGCGGGCGCTGCGCCCATGTTCACCTTGGTCAGGCTTTCCAGTTTGGTGAACAGCGATTTCTGCGGTGCGGTACCAAAGCCGGCCTTGATCATAAGGGCCGAGGCATATTCGTCGGCGGCATATTCATCGTCCCGCGACAGCCGCGCGGCCAACAGCCCGGTGATGAAATTCGCCAGCATGATGCCGAAGAACGGGATAAACCGGCCCAAGGTGGTCATCAGCACGATGCGCAGCGCGTTCTGGCCGGAAAAATCGATCATCCGCTTGCGCGCATGCCCCAGCGCGACATGGCCCAGTTCATGCGCAAACACCGAGGCCAGTTCCTCGGCGCTGACAGCGCCTTGGCGGAACCGCTGATAGAATCCGCGCGTGATGAAGATGCGGCCATCCGGCGCGGCCAGCCCGTTGACCGGGTCCACCTCGTAGACATGCACCGGGATGTCATCCACACCCTGCGCGCGCGCCAACCGGTCCAGCACGCCCCGCAAGGTCGGATCGACCAGCCGCGACGACTTTGCATCCAGTTCCTTCTGCGTCCGCCAGACCGAAAAGCGGTACATCAGCAGCGCATAGATGACGGCAAGGATGATGGGCGTGAATTTGATCATGCGCAGGATATGGGGCGATCCTGTGCCTGCGGCAAGGTCAGTAGCTTTGCCCGATCAGCCGGTCGATCGGCGCATAGTCATCCGTCAGGACCGGCGGGGCGCGGTCGGCCAACAGCCGCGCCTTCACCCGGTCCGGCATTTTCGCAAACCGGATCGGATCCGGCGACCGGCCGTCCAGCACATTGGCCGCCGTCGGCGTAGCCCCGGCGGCCAGAATGAAGATCATACGCTCGCCCGGGTCGGGGCGGCGCGCTTCGGTCCAGATTTCTACCGACGGGAATACCTGATCCAGCGTATGCACCAGCGCCGCCAGCGCCTGCATGCGGTCGGCATGGTCGATCACGTTCATCAGATACACCCCGTCGGGCGCCAGCCGGGATTGCACCAGTTCAAAGAATTCGCGCGTCACCAGATGCGGCGGCACCGCGATGTCGGTAAAGGCATCGCCCACGATGACGTCATAGGTCGTGGCCTCGCGGGTCAGCGTCATGCGGCCATCCTCGGCCAGCACGCGGGCCGTGGCGGGATCGAACCAGAAATCACGCGCGGCCACTTCGGTCACCATCGGGTCAATTTCGGCCACGGTGACCCGGGCGGGCGGCTTGCGTGCGGCCCAGGCGCGGGGCAGCGAAAACGTGCCGCCGCCGATCAGCAGGACGTCGAAATCGGTGCGGCCCATCCGGCTGCGCGAAATCAGGTCGATCATCGCGGCGCTATCGTAAAACATCACCTCGGGCAGATCGCGGGCCGACAATCCGTGCACCAGATGGTCCAGCACCATCATGTGCACCGGGTTGGACGGGTCTGCCGATACGTCCTCGGTCCGGATGCAGAAATAATGGCTTTCTGCGGTGCAGGGGTCGGGTTGCGCCAGCGCGGTGCCCGCAAGCCCCAGCGTCAGCACGGTGACCAGCGCGGGCAGCACCAGCCCCACCTTTTCCCCGGCGTGGGCGGCCAGCCACAGCGACAACAGCGCGACCGCAACATAGCTGACCGTGACGGCGGCCA
>JBGSJU010000375.1:0-5224 GCA_041741655.1 Rhodobacterales bacterium | reverse complement strand
CATCGTGCTGGGCGGGCTGGCCGCCGGGGTGACGGGTGCATGGGTGGCCGGATGGTCGCCCGCGTTGGGGTTCGGCATGATGGCGCTGGCCGCGATGGGGCTGGGCGGGGTGTGGATTGCCACCGTAGGTGCCTTGCGCATCAAACGGGGCGTCAACGAAACCATCGCCTCGCTGTTGATGGCCTATATCGCCATCGCGCTGTTCAACCATCTGGTCGAAGGGCCGTTTCGCGACCCCGCCAGCCTGAACAAACCCTCGACCCTGCCGCTGGATGCCAGTTTGCGCATCGGGGACATGCCGTTCCTGGCCGCGCATTGGGGCGTGCTGGTGGGCATCATCGCCTGCATCGCCTGCTGGGTGCTGATCGAACGCACCACGCTGGGCTTTGCCGCACGCATTGCCGGTGACAATCTGCGCGCCGCGCAGGTGCAGGGCCTGCCGGTCGGCCGTCTGGTCATCGGGTTCACCGCTCTGGGCGGTGCATTCGCCGGGCTGGGCGGGTTTTTCGAGGTGGCGGCGGTGCACGGGTCGGCCAATGGATCGCTGATCGCAGGCTACGGTTATACCGGCATCCTTGTCGCGTTTCTGGCGCGGCACAACCCGCTGGCCATCATCCCGGTGGCGATCCTGTTGGGCGGGTTCGCCGCGTCCAGCGGGTTGATCCAGCGCCGGATGGACCTGCCCGATGCAACCATCCTCGTGTTTCAGGGCATTATCTTTGTGGCGATCCTGCTGTCGGAAACCGCTTATGGCCGGTTCAAAGTCTTTACCCCCGGCTATTGGGAGCGGCGCTGATGGACCCTGTCGATATCGGTGTCTGGGGCGTGCCGCTGGCGATTCTTGCCGGCGCGATCCGGGTTTCGACGCCGTTTCTGTTCGTGTCGCTGGGCGAATGCCTGACGGAACGGTCGGGCCGCATCAACCTTGGCCTTGAAGGCACGCTGATCTTTGGCGCGATGGCAGGCTATGCCGTGGCCTATGAAACCGGATCACCGTTCATCGGCGTTGCGGCGGCCGCGCTGGCGGGCGTGGTATTCGGGCTGTTCCACGGCTGGATTTGCAAGTTCAAGGGTGTGAACGACATCGCCATCGGCATCGCATTGATGCTGCTGGGCACCGGGCTCGCGTTCTTTTTCGGCAAGCCCTATATCCAGCCGGTCGCGCCGAAATTGCCGTCGATCCCGTTCGGGTTCTGGTCCGACATCCCGCAGGTGCAGGCGGCGCTGCAGGTCAACGTGCTGTTCCTGCTGGGGGCGGTGCTGGCGGTGTTCCTGTGGTGGATGTTTCGCGCCACCCGCGTCGGTCTGGTGATACGCGTGGTGGGCGACAGCACGGACGCCGCCCGTGCCATGGGCCTGAACGCCGACCGCGTGCGGCTGTTGTCCACCGCCGCGGGCGGGGCCTTTGCCGGGATCGCGGGGGCCTACCTGTCGCTGTACTACCCGGGAAGCTGGAACGAAGGCGTGTCGTCGGGCCAGGGCCTGATGGCGGTGGCGCTGGTGATCTTTGCGCGCTGGAACCCGATCAACTGTTTCTGGGCGGCGCTGTTGTTCGGCGGCGCGGGCGCGCTGGGTCCGGCGCTGCAATCGGTCGGCGTGACTGAAGGCTACTACCTGTTCTTCGCCGCGCCCTACGTGCTGACGCTGGCGTTGTTGATCGCCACATCATCGCCGGAACGCGCCATGCAGGGCGCGCCCGCAGAACTGAGCATCACAAAATAGGAGAGCGGCATGAACGGGTTGGGCGGGCTGAACAAATCGGACCATGGTGTGGTCATCGGGCTGGTGCAGTTGCAATTGCCCGTGGTGGTGACGCCGGCGGATCTGGCGCGCCAGACCGCGCGGGTGGTCGCACTGGTCGCCAAGGCGCGGCGCAACATCGCCGGCATGGATCTGGTGGTGTTTCCGGAATACATGCTGCACGGCCTGTCGATGGATACCAACCCCGCCATCATGTGCCGGATGGACGGGCCCGAAGTGGCCGCCCTGAAACAGGCCTGCATCGACAACAGCATCTGGGGCTGTTTCTCGATCATGGAACATAACCCCGGCGGCTATCCCTACAACACCGGCCTGATCATCGACGACGCGGGGCAGGTGCAGCTGTATTACCGCAAGATGCACCCTTGGGTGCCGGTCGAGCCTTGGGAACCCGGCGATATCGGCATCCCGGTCTGCACCGGGCCCAAGGGGGCCAAGATCGGCCTGATCATCTGCCATGATGGCATGTTCCCCGAAATGGCGCGCGAAGCCGCCTATAAGGGCGCGGAAATCATGATCCGCACTGCCGGTTACACCGCGCCGATCCGCGATAGCTGGCGGTTCACCAACCAGTCGAACAGCTTTTGCAACCTGATGGTCACCGCCAATGTCTGCATGTGCGGGTCGGACGGAACGTTCGATTCGATGGGCGAAGGCATGATCGTCAATTTCGACGGCACCGTGATCGCGCATGGCACCACCGGCCGCGTGGACGAGATCATCACCGCCGAGGTCCGGCCCGATCTGGTGCGCGAGGCGCGGGCCGGCTGGGGCGTGGAAAACAACCCCTACCAGTTCGGCCATCGCGGCTATGTCGCGGTCAAGGGCGGCGCGCAGGATTGCCCCTATACCTACATGACCGACCTTGCCGCCGGGGCCTATCGCCTGCCATGGGAGGATACCGTGCGCATCACCGATGGCACCACCTGCGGCTTTCCGGCGCCCACGCGGGTGTTCGGCGAAACCACGCAGGAGGCCGCCGAATGACCACAATCGCCAGCCAGCCCTATGCCTGGCCTTGGAACGGTGATCTGCGGCCTGACAACACCGCGCTGATCATCATCGACATGCAGACCGATTTCTGCGGGCCGGGCGGCTATGTCGATACGATGGGCTATGACCTGTCGCTGACCCGCGCGCCGATCGAACCCATCAAGGCGGTGCTGGCCGCGATGCGGGCGGGCGGCTACACCATCATCCACACCCGCGAAGGCCACCGGCCCGACCTGTCGGACCTGCCGCCCAACAAACGCTGGCGGTCACAACAGATCGGCGCGGGCATCGGTGACCCCGGCCCTTGCGGCAAGATCCTGATCCGGGGCGAGGCGGGCTGGGACATCATCCCCGACCTCTACCCCCTGCCCGGCGAGATCATCATCGACAAGCCCGGCAAGGGATCGTTCTGCGCCACCGATCTGGAACTGATCCTGCGCACCCGCGGCATCGCCAACATCATCCTGACCGGCATCACCACCGACGTCTGCGTCCACACCACCATGCGCGAGGCGAATGACCGCGGCTTTGAATGTGTGCTGCTGCACGATTGCTGCGGTGCCACCGACAAGGCCAACCATAACGCGGCGCTGAACATGGTGCTGATGCAGGGCGGCGTATTCGGTGCGGTGTCGGACAGTGCGTCACTGCTGGCGGCCTTGCCATGAGCCGCCCCGTCACGACCCCGCAGGGCGCCTTCAGCGTCGAGGCTTTGAACATCACCATGCGGTTTGGCGAATTCACCGCGCTGGATGACGTGTCGATGCGGATCGAGGCCGGCAGTTTTCACGCCCTGCTGGGCGAAAACGGCGCGGGCAAATCCACCATCGTCAAGGCGATCATGGGGTTCTACCGCGCCACCGCCGGATCGGTGCTGGTCGCGGGCCGCGAGGTTGTGATGACCGATCCCAAGGTGGCGCAGGGGCTGGGTCTGGGGATGGTGTATCAGCATTTCACGCTGGTCCCGTCGCTGACCGCTGCCGAAAATCTGGTGATCAGCCGCGCCGATGCACCCGCCGTGATCAACTGGGCCACCGAGCGCGCCGCGCTGGAGACGTTCATGGCGCGGATGCCCTTTGCCGTGCCGCTGGACCAACCGGTGAACCGATTGGCGGCCGGGGAAAAGCAGAAGCTGGAAATCCTGAAACAGCTTTATCTCGGCCACCGGTTCCTGATCCTGGACGAGCCGACCTCGGTGCTGACCCCCGCCGAGGCCGACGAGGTGCTGGGGCATGTGCGCGCCCTGACGCAGGCCGGCGAGGTGACCGTGCTGATGATCACCCACAAGTTCCGCGAAGTAACCGCCTTTGCCGATGACCTGACCGTGCTGCGGCGTGGCAAACGGGTGGGCGGCGGGCGCGTGGCGGATATGACCCCCGCCGACATGGCGGCGATGATGATGGGCGAGGCCCCGAAACCATCGACCCGCCAGCGGGCCGCGACGCGGGGCAAGGTCGTGTTGCAACTGGACGGTCTGCGCACGCTGGACCGGTCGGGGTTGAAACCCATCGCCATCGACGGCGTGCAACTGCGCGCGGGCGAGATCCTTGGCGTGGCCGGGGTGTCCGGCAATGGTCAGATGGAACTGATGGAGATCCTGACTGGCCAGCGCCATCTGACCGATGGCCAGATCATCCTGAACGGCGCGCCCTATTCGGCCACCCGGGCCGAGGCCAAGCAGCACAAGGTGCGTTACCTGCCCGAAGAACCGCTGCGCAACGCCTGCGCACCGCGGATGAGCGTTGCCGAAAATCTTGCCTTTCGCAGCTTTGACGAAAACGGCGGCAGCACGCCCGCGTTCTGGAAAAGCAACAGCGCGATCGCCCGCAACGCCGCCGCCCTGATCGCGGCGTTCAATGTGAAAACCTCCAGCCCGGCGGCGCGGATATCGTCGCTGTCGGGTGGCAATGTGCAGCGCGCGGTTCTGGCGCGCGAACTGACCGGCGAGGTCGAGGTGCTGATCGTGTCCAACCCCTGCTTCGGTCTGGATTTCGCGGCCGTGTCAGCCATACGTGACCGTCTGGTGGAGGCGCGCAACCGGGGTGTGGCGATCCTGCTGATCAGCGAGGATCTGGATGAAATCATGGAACTGTCAGACCGGATCATCGTGATGTCGCAGGGCCATGTCGCCTATGAAACCCCCATCGCCACCGCAAATGTCGCGGAAATCGGCCAGTATATGGCGGGCCACGCCTGATGCCGGTGATCCATGCGCGCCCGTTCGATTTTGCCTTTGACCGCGCCAGCCTCGGTCTGGTCGTCATCGACATGCAGCGTGATTTCGTCGAACCGGGTGGCTTTGGCGCCTCGCTGGGCAATGATGTCAGCCTGTTGCAGGCGATCATCCCCACAACGGCCCGCCTGATCGCGGGGTTCCGCACGGCGGGCCTGCCGGTGATCCACACCCGTGAATGTCATCGCCACGACCTGTCGGACCTGCCACCCGCGAAGCGTGACCGCGGCGCCCCCG
>JBGSJU010000374.1:0-4444 GCA_041741655.1 Rhodobacterales bacterium | reverse complement strand
AGCCGCCGCCGTTCAACGGCCCGCGCGGGGCGCCACGCACGCCGCCCATCAGGACGCGCAGCTGTTCCTGCCCCTTGCGGACCAGTTCGTCGATTTCAGGGATCTGGCTGCCGTTGTCCTGAGGCCGGCGTCCGCCGTTGCGGTCATCATCGTCACCGCGATTGCCACCCCCGCCCCAGGGGCCGCCCGTATTTCCAGCCATGCGCTGTTATCCTTCCGTCAGGTGTTGCTGTCGATCTGTCCGATCCGTCTCGAGCCGACTTGTCTGCTAACTGTGCATCTGGCGCAAGATTTCAAGCCGTGCGGACCGGTTTCGCCATGGTCACAAGTTCTTCGGCGATCGTCGGGTGCACCGCGCAGGTTGCGTCGAATTGTTCTTTTGTGGCCCCCATCTTGACCGCGATCCCGGCCATCTGGATCATTTCCCCCGCCCCCGGCGCGACGATATGGCACCCCAGCACGCGCCGCGTTTCAGCGCAAACGATCAGCTTCATCAACACGCGCGCGGGCCGCCCGATGAACGATGTGCGCATCGGCCGGAACGAGGTCGCATAGACCTCGATCGGCCCTTGCGCGCGGGCGTCCTCCTCGGACAGGCCGATGCTGCCCATTTCCGGCTGGGTGAACACCGCCGTCGGGATCAGCGCGTGGTCGGTTTTGGTAGGGTTGCCCTTGAACACGGTTTCGACAAAGGCCATGCCTTCGCGGATCGCCACCGGGGTCAGGTTGACGCGGTCGGTCACATCGCCCACCGCATAGATCGACGGCACTGCGGTCTGGCTGTAGTCATCGACCGCGATGGCCCCGCCGCGCTTTAGGGTGACGCCCAGCGGCTCCAGCCCCAGCCCGGCGGTATTCGGTGCGCGGCCCGTGGCGAACAGGACGGCGTCGAACCTGTGTTCGCTGCCGTTGGTCGCCTGCACCACGATGCCCGCTCCGTCTCGTTCCATCGACAGGATGTTGGTGCCCATGTGCATGGAAATGCCGGACTGCGCCATTTCCTCGGCGACCAGCCCGCGCGCTTCGTCATCGAACCCGCGCAGCACCTGTGCGCCGCGATAGTAAAGCGCGGTCTTTACCCCCAACCCGTTCAGGATGCAGGCGAATTCGCAGGCGATATAGCCGCCGCCAAGGATCAGCACCGACCCCGGCAGGCGGTCCATGTGAAAGATGTCGTCAGACAGCATGCCCAGTTCCGCACCCGGCAGATCGGGCCGCACCGGGTGCCCGCCGGTTGCGATCAGGATATGGGCCGCCGTGATCCGCTGCCCGTCGGCGAGTTCGACCGTATGCGGATCGATCACCTGCGCGCGCTGGTCGTGCATGGTGACGCCGTTATTATGCAGCAGGCCGCGATAGGCGTTTTCCAGCCGGTCCAGTTCGCCGTCCAGGCGGGCGCGAAAGGCGGACCAGTCCAGCGGGCCATCCGTGACCTGCCAGCCATAGTCGCGCGCCTGCGCCATCAGGCCGGGAAATTCCGACGCGAACACCATCAGTTTCTTTGGAACGCAGCCCCGGATGACGCAGGTGCCGCCATAGCGGCTTTGCTCGGCCAAGGCCACGCTGGCCCCGGTTTGCGCCGCAACCCGCGCCGCCCGCACGCCGCCCGACCCGCCGCCGATGACGAACAGATCATGATCGAATGTGGTCATCGCGGCCTCCGTCTCTGGGTCGCAACGGGTATCCCATGCAAGGGCGGGAAAGGCCAGAGGTTGACACCTTTGGTGGGCTACAAACCCGGCTTACCCTGTGCGCGACCGCGGCGGGTGGGTGTGCGACCACCATTCGTGCACGCCCCGTTCAATCCATCAAGTCCTTGAACAGGTTGTCATCTTCCAGAAAATCCAGCCGGTCGCGTTGCACCGTGCCCTCGTTGATGTCGCGCACCTCGACCCGGCCATCGCCATAGCCCACCACCACGATATCGCAGATGTCGATGAACAGACCATTCTCAACCACGCCCGGCACCTGATTCAACACCAGAGCCAATTGGCGCGGGTTACCGATACGGTTCAGGTGCAGATCCAGAATGTGGTTACCCTCGTCGGTGACGAACGGCCGGTCGCCGACCATGCGCAGCGTGGCGTCCCGGCCCAGCACGTCCATGGAAATCAGGATCTCCTCGACCAGCGTCTTCGAGGTTTGCCAGCCGAAGGGAATGACCTCGATCGGCAGCGGAAAGGCCCCCAGCCGTTCCACTTCCTTACCGATATCGGCGATCACGATCATCTGATCGGACGCGGTCGCCACGATCTTTTCCTGCAACAGCGCGCCGCCGCCGCCCTTGATCAGGTTCAGATCGCCGTCGAATTCATCCGCGCCGTCGATGGTCAGGTCCAGCCATTTCGCCTCATCCAGACTGATCACATCGATCCCGACTTCGCGGGCCAGTTGCGCGGTACGCGCCGATGTCGGCACACCCTTGATCCGCAACCCTTCGTCGCGCACCAGTTCGCCAAGGCATCGCACCATCCACGCGGCTGTCGATCCGGTGCCCAGACCCACCCGCATCCCGTCCTCGACGAAATCGACCGCGCGTTTGGCGGCGACGAATTTCGCCTTGTCGATGGGGGATAATTCGCCAGCCATGGGTCGCTCCGTGCCTATGTCCGCATCTTATAGGCAAGGATCGCAGGTGACGCGAGGGGGAAGGGACGCGCCCGGTTAACCAAGTGTGACGGGGTTCGGTGTGCAAGCATCACACGGTTCTGGCGCTGTGCATGGGGGCCTGGTTGAGTTTGGCCGAATTGCCGCTGTGGCAGGTCGCATTCGGACCGGCGCGTGGGGCCGCGGCCCGTCATGCTGGTGGCATGACACTGATCCTGCACTACGCCCCGGACAATGCCAGCCTGATCCTGCGCCTTGCGCTGGAGGAATGCGGCCTGCCCTACAGGACCGCGCTGGTCGATCGCCGTCATCGCGCGCAGGATGGTGCCGCCTATCGCCGGCTGAACCCGGTCGGGCGCATCCCGGCATTGGAGACGCCGGCGGGCGTGATCTTTGAAACCGGCGCCTGTCTGATGTGGATCACGGAAACCACCGGGCGGCTTGCGCCCGGCGTCGGGACACCCGGACGAACATCGTTTCTGAAATGGCTGTTCTTCCTGTCGAATACCTTGCATGCGGAACTGCGGATGCTGTTTTATCCACAACTTTATGCACCGGGCGCCGCGGCGGTTCTGACAACCCGCCTGCATCAGACCCTGACCGGGCATCTGGACCTGCTCGCGGCCGCTGTAGCGGCGCGGGACGGTTTTGGCGGCGCGGATGCTCCGCTGGCGACCGACCTTTACCTTGTCGTGATGCTGCGCTGGTTGGCGCTTTATCCACAGGATCACGCAATTTGGTTTGACCTGTCCCGCTGGCCTGCCCTGCTGGCCCTTGCCAGAGGTCTCGAGGCGCGCGCCGCCAGCCTTCGCGCCGCCCACGCCGAAGGGCTGGGCGCCACGCCATTTTCCGCGCCTCGCCACCCGACCCCACCCGAAGGGAGTGCCACCTGATGTTCCTGTCCGTGTTCGAGATGTTCAAGGTGGGCATCGGCCCCTCGTCATCCCACACCATGGGCCCCATGGTGGCCGCGGCGCGGTTTCTGGACCGGGTCCGGCAGGCACCGTTTCATCCCAAGGGGTTGCGGGCCACTTTGCATGGCTCGCTGGCTTTTACCGGCGTCGGACACGCTACGGACCGCGCCACCATTCTGGGCCTTGCGGGGTTCCGGCCCGACACCTATGACCATGCGCGCGCCGAAGCCGTGCTGGCGGACATCCACGCCACGCACCGGATCAGCCCGCCGGGTCTGACCCCGATGACCTTCGATCCCGGGCGCGACCTGATCTTCGACTACGATCACGCCCTGCCCGGTCACGCCAATGGCATGGTCTTGGCCGCGACCGACGCGCAGGGCGACGTGCTACTCAAGGAAACCTATTATTCCATCGGAGGCGGGTTCGTCATGACCGCGGCCGAACTGGCGGCGGGCAAGGCGAAGGACAACGGCCCGCCGGTGCCCTATCCGTTCAAGACCGCGGCGGAAATGCTTGAAATGGCGTCACGTTCCGGGATGACCATCGCCCAGATGAAACGCGCCAACGAGGTGGCGCGGCATGGCGCGGCTGGGCTGGATGACGGCATGATGCGGCTATGGGCGGTAATGTCCGCCTGCATCGACCGCGGCCTGACCACCGATGGCATCCTGCCCGGCGGCCTGAAGGTGCGCCGCCGCGCCAAGGGCATCCATGACGCGCTGCTGGCCGAACGCGGGCGGAACCTGACCGCGCCGCATGTCATCAACGACTGGATGAGCGCCTATGCCATGGCAGTGAACGAGGAAAACGCCGCCGGCGGTCAGGTGGTGACCGCGCCGACCAATGGCGCGGCCGGCGTGATGCCCGCCGTGATGCGGTACTGGCTGGACCATGTGCCGGGGGCGAGCTCTGCGCGGGTG
>JBGSJU010000373.1:0-2434 GCA_041741655.1 Rhodobacterales bacterium | reverse complement strand
CGCATCGTTGCGGAACGCCAGCGCACCCAATTGCGCCCCCGCGACCACGACGCGCAGCGATGCGGCGTCGATATCGGCGGGCAGGTCGGTGACGATCAGCCGGTGCCGTCCCTGCGGGACCGCGAACTCCACAGCACGGGTCAGCGTCGCGCCTTCTGGATAAAGTGTTGCCGCCGTCACCGGCGCCCCCAGCGCAATATCCTCGGCCCAAGCCGGTGCCGTCATCAGCAGAAAGGCAAGAAACGCGCGCATGGGAACCTCCGGGTCAACCTGCGCGCAGCATCGTCAAGCGCCGCGCAAAAACAAGGGGCACCCGCAGGCGCCCCCCGAACCGAACGGCCGACCGGCACTAATCTGCCGTCAACCCTTTTTCAGGCAGCGGTTACCCAGCACTTCGGCGATCTGCACCGCGTTCAGCGCGGCACCCTTGCGCAGGTTGTCGGACACGCACCACAGGTTGATGCCGTTATCCAGCGTCTGGTCCTGCCGGATGCGGCTGACATAAGTGGCGTAATCGCCGACGCATTCGATGGGCGTGATATAGCCGCCGGGTTCGCGTTTATCGACCACCAGCACGCCGGGCGCCTCGCGCAGGATGTCGCGCGCCTCGTCCTCGTCCAGAAATTCCTCGAATTCGATGTTGATCGCTTCGGAATGGCCGACGAACACCGGCACGCGCACGCAGGTCGCCGTGACCTTGATCTTGGGATCAAGGATCTTCTTCGTCTCGACGACCATTTTCCATTCTTCCTTGGTCTGGCCGTCTTCCATGAACACGTCGATCTGCGGGATCACGTTGAAGGCGATCTGCTTCTGGAACTTCTTCGGTTCGCGTTCCTGACCCGGCACATAGATGCCCTTGGTCTGGTCCCACAATTCGTCGATGCCTTCCTTGCCCGCGCCCGACACGGATTGATAGGTGCTGACCACCACCCGCTTGATCCGCGCCCGGTCATGCAGCGGCTTCAACGCAACGACCATCTGTGCGGTCGAACAGTTGGGGTTGGCGATGATGTTCTTCTTGGTGTAGCCGAAAATCGCGTCGGCATTCACCTCGGGCACGATCAAAGGCACCTCGGGGTCGTAGCGATAGAGCGACGAATTGTCGATCACCACACATCCGGCGGCAGCGGCGCGCGGCGCGTGGATTTTCGTGGCCTCGGACCCGATGGCGAACAGCGCAATGTCCCAGCCCGCCCAGTCGAAGGTTTCGATGTCTTGAGCTTTGACGGTCTTGTCGCCGAACGACACCTCGGTGCCCAGCGAACGGCGGCTGGCCAGCGCCGCGATCTGGTCCACCGGGAACTGGCGCTCGGCCAGAATGTTCAGCATTTCGCGGCCCACGTTCCCCGTGGCCCCTGCGACGACAACCTTGTAACCCATTGCAGTTCTCCTCTGACCCGCGCGGTCATACGGGGTTTGCAGGCGGGATGGAACAGATTGTTTTGGTCAATCCTTTTGGTCGCCTTGGCTCAGTCCATCCGGTCGCGGCTGAACAGATACAGCGCACATCCCACCGCCATCGCCACGGCGAACAGGGCAAACACCGCCTGATAAGGCAGATGCGCCGCAACGTCCGGCCCGGCAACCCCGCGATAGACGTAACCGGTCCAGACCTGAAACAGGCCTACCCCGCTCATGCCGAACAGGTTCATCAACGTCACGCCGCGTCCGGCCAGATGCGGCGGTACAAAGGCGCGGGCATGCGCCATCAGCACCGGATAGGACGCGCCAAAGAACCCCACCGCCACGATCAGCGCCACCGCCGTCCCGTAGCCCGCCAGCGGCATCGCGGCCAGCGCGGCAATCGCCAGCGTGCCCAACAGGTTGCCGCCAAAGATCACCCATTTACGGGTCCGAAACAGCCGGTCCAGCGGGCCATAGGCGAAGGTGCCGACGATCATTGCCAGCCCCATGTACAGCGTCGCCTGCCCCACCACCGCGTTCGTCGCGCCATAGACATCGGCCAGATAAGGCCCCACCCACAACCCGCGCAGACCACCCGCCGCCAGATAGTTCACGATCAGCATCGGAAAGATCGCCCATAGCGCGGGCAGCCGCAGCAGGTCCAGAACCGAGCCACTCTGTCCCGCACCCACCCGTTCCGGATCGCGCACCGTCAGGAACACACCGGCCGCCAGCAACGCGGCCAACACCGCCACACCCCACATCGTCTCGCGCCAGCCGAAGCCCTCGATCGCCCAGGCCAGGGGCACCGTGCCCGCGATATTGCCCAGACTGCCGACCCCGATCATCACCGACCCCAGCGTGGCGAATAGCGCCGCCGGATAGACCCGCGAAAAGATGTAGAACGACGCCATCAGCACCGGCGAACAGCCGACCCCGATCAGCACCATCGCCGCCGACACATGCCACGGTGCTGTCGCCAGCGCGAACACCACCGCGCCGCCCGCCCCGCCGATAAGGAACAGCC
>JBGSJU010000372.1:0-4017 GCA_041741655.1 Rhodobacterales bacterium | reverse complement strand
CCGCCTTGCCGGTGTCGAGTTTCGACAGCACGACCGCCACAACCTCGACGCTTTCGTCATCCAGCAGTGGCACCAGGTCCTCGGCCCGCAAGGCGCGCAGGCGGGTCCAGGGATCCCCCAGTTGCCGCACGCCCGCTTCGCGACGCAGGCGCGCGGCGGTATCGGGGCTGATATGGCCTTCCAGCACCGACAACGCGCCGGCCAAACCATCGGGAAAGCTGAGGCCAAGGTTTTCCAGTTCGCGGGCAAACTCATCGACCACAGCCAGCATGGTGGCGCGGTCCACCGGGCGCATGGCCCCCATGGCCTGCGTCAGACCCGATTGCAGATCAGGTGACAAGGCGACCAGCGGCATCTGCTGGTTCGACGCGGCCAGCAGGCGCACGATGATCACGGCCTTCTGTCGGCGCGACAAGGACCGTGCGGCCTGTGTGGCAGGGGGGGCAATCTGGCCGATCCGGGTCAGGGCGGTCATCCGTCATCTCTTTTCCAGGGTCACCCGAACCCTAGAACAGATGCGTGAACAAACCCTTTCGCCGTCTCAGTAATTTGCCGCGCGACCCGTCTGGATCGTGGCCTCCAGCGATGTTTCGGCCCAGGTGCCCGCGCCGCCGCGCGCCCGGATTTCCACCAGCTGTGCCAAGGCGGCATCGCGTTGGCCGGCCAGTGCCAGCGCCTGCCCGAAATAGCTGCGCGCAAGGATGTTGTCCGGGTTCGTGGCCAGCGCCCGGTCATAATGCGCCATCGCCAGATCGCCGCGCCCCAGCTTGCGCCAGGTGAAGGCCCAGTAGGTCTGCACCCGATCGGCGGATTGGTCGGTCATGGTGGCCAGCACGGCCTGCGCGTCAGCGGGGCGGCCAGCATAGGCCAATTCGCGCACGGCGGCAAAGCGCGCGTCGTCATCCAGTTCGGCATGCGCCGGGTTGACGCAGCGTTTTTTCTTGACGTCCCAAACCTTGCCCTTCTTGCAGGTCGTTGATGTTTCGGTCGGCGTTGGCGGTGCGGTGTTGTCATCGCCGGCGGACCAGGCCATGCAGGGGGCCAAGGCCAGCGTCACGGCCAAAAGGGTCGATTTCATGGCAAGGCATCCTTTGTGGCCCGGACGGGCGCTATGGGGCGACAGTTCGCGGCGAACCATGCGGTGGGCCCGGTTCGCCGCACAATTTGGTTCAGCTAGACACTTGCTGCGTGCAGGTCCTGGTGGCTTCGTCCCAGACCAGGCCATCAGCGCAGGACATGGCCTGCTTTCTGTCGTCGCACATGGCCGAGGCCAGAGCGGGCAGGGTGGCAAGAACAAGTGCGAACAGTGCAGTCTTTTTCATTCCCGGTTCTCCTGTTGTCAGTTGACGTAACGAGACAGTAGCACGGGGTTTGCCTGCGTCAAATTCACGAATTGCGTGACAGTTGCGGACAAAGTGGCGCGGACGCGCGACACCCCCGGAGTTGCCCGGAAATCAGGCAGGTCCGGACAGTGCAACGAGATGCCGCCTGCAACGGCGGCGCCCTCAGGCGCCGAACACCCGGGCGAAGATCGTGTCCACATGTTTGGTGTGATAGCCGATATCGAATTTCTCGGCGATCTGGTCTGCACTCAGCGCGGCGCGCACGTCCGGGTCGGCCATGAGTTCGGTCTGGAAATCGGCGCCCTGTTCCCAGACCTTCATCGCGTTCCGTTGCACCAGCGTATAGGCATCCTCGCGCGACACGCCCGCCTGCGTCAGCGCCAAAAGCACGCGCTGCGACATCACCAGCCCGCGGAATTTGTTCATGTTGGCCAACATGGCGTCGGGATAGATCACCAGCTTGTCGATCAATCCGGTCAGGCGGGCCAACGCGAAATCCAGCGTAATGGTGGCATCGGGCGCGATCATCCGTTCGACCGAGGAATGCGAGATGTCGCGTTCATGCCAAAGCGCCACGTTTTCCAGCGCGGGCACCACCGCCATGCGGACAAGCCGGGCGAGGCCGGTCAGGTTTTCCGACAGCACGGGGTTGCGCTTGTGCGGCATCGCCGAGGAGCCTTTCTGGCCCTTGGAAAAGAACTCCTCGGCCTCCAGCACTTCGGTGCGCTGCATGTGCCGGATTTCGATGGCGATGTTTTCGATGCCCGACGCGATCACGCCCAGCGTGGCAAAGAACATCGCGTGGCGATCGCGCGGGATCACCTGCGTGCTGATCGGTTCCGGGGTCAGGCCGAGTTTTGCACAAACGTGTTCTTCGACGCGCGGGTCGATATTGGCGAAGGTGCCGACCGCGCCGGAAATCGCGCCGGTGGCAATCTCGGCGCGGGCATTGCGCAGGCGGGCCAGATTGCGGTCCATTTCGGCATAGAAACGCGCGAATGTCAGACCCATCGTGGTGGGTTCGGCGTGGATGCCATGGCTGCGCCCGATGCGCACGGTATCCTTGTGTTCATAGGCGCGGCGTTTCAGGGCGGCCAGCAGCGCGACCATGTCGGCGATCAACAGGTCACTGGCGCGGGTCAGTTGGACGTTCAGGCAAGTGTCCAGCACGTCAGAAGACGTCATGCCCTGATGCACGAAGCGCGCGGCATCCGCACCCACATGTTCGGCCAGATGGGTCAGGAAGGCGATGACGTCATGTTTCGTCACCGCCTCGATTTCATCGATGCGTGCGACGTCGAATTCCACGTCTTTCGCGCGCCAGACCGCGTCGGCGTTTGCACGCGGGATCACGCCCAGATCGGCCATGGCGTCGCAGGCATGGGCCTCGATCTCGAACCAGATGCGGAACTTGGTCTCGGGCGACCAGATTTTCACCATCTCGGGGCGGGAATAGCGCGGGATCATGGGGCGGTCCTTTTCGGGGTTCGCGGCGTGCTTAGCCCCGGTTATCACGGCGGGCAAGACACAGGGGACCGGGATTGATCGAACTGGCGGATTTCATCGGGCTTTGGCGGCTGGACCGACGCATCTCGGACAGGTTGGGCGCGCCCGGCCGGATCGAAGGGCGATTCAGCGGTGCCGCGCGATTCAGCCGGGACGCGGAGGGGCTGCGCATGACCGAAGAAGGGCGGCTGGATCTGGGTGGGGCAAGTTTTCAGGCAACGCGCGTCTATCTGTGGCGCGCGGACGGGGATGGCATTGCGGTGCTGTTCGAGGATGGGCGGGCCTTTCACCGGTTCACGCCGCAAGGAGCGGCGGACAGCGCGCATTGGTGCGACCCGGATGATTACCGCGTGAGCTATGATTTTTCGCGCTGGTCGGTGAACAGGCCGATCTGGACCGCGGAATGGCGTGTGACCGGCCCGCGCAAGGATTACGTGATGCTGTCCACCTATCGCCGCTAAGGCGGGCGTTAGCGCAATCTCTCTTGCAGAGCGGGGCGGGGCAGGGCAAACCTTGCCGAACGTTGCAAAAACCATGACGGGGATCACCATATGACCACCACCGCATCCGCCAAAGTTCTGACCGATACCTTTGGCGCCACCACGGGCACCGCCGCGCGGCTGAAAGAGGCCGCTCTGGTGATCGCCGGCATCGCGCTTCTGGCGCTGTCGGCCAAGCTGGCGGTGCCGATGTGGCCGGTGCCGGTGACCATGGGCACGTTTGCGGTGCTGTCGATCGGCGCGGCCTATGGCGCGCGTCTGGGTCTGGTGACGATCCTTGGTTACATGGCGCTGGGCGCGGTCGGGTTCGACGTGTTCGCGGGGTCTTCGGCAGAGCGCAACGGGTTGGGCTACATGCTGGGCGGCACCGGTGGTTACCTCATGGGCTATGTGCTGGCGACAGCCGCGCTGGGCTGGTTCGCGACGCGCGGTTGGGACCGCAGCGCCGGCAGAATGGCACTGGCGATGCTGGTGGGCAACGCGCTGATCTACATCCCCGGTGTGCTGTGGCTGAACGCGATGCCCTATGCCGAAAGCTGGGCCTGGACCATCCAGAACGGCCTGACGCCGTTCCTGATCGGTGACGCGCTGAAACTGGCGCTGGCGGCCGTGCTGTTCCCGGCCCTGTGGAGCCTTGCGGCCCGCCTGCGCGGCTGACGCGCGGCGAT
>JBGSJU010000371.1:0-6408 GCA_041741655.1 Rhodobacterales bacterium | reverse complement strand
TCTATCCCACGCGCCCCGGCCCGCGCGATGAAATCGCGTTCCTGCAGGCGGTGCGCGACGATGCGGCGGCGCGCCATGGCATCGATCCCGCCCGCGTGGTTCTGGGCGGGTTTTCACTGGGCGGCGCGATGACCAGTTACCTCGCCTGCATGGTGCCGGATGCCTTTGCCGCCTATGTGCCGGTGGCGGGCGCGTTCTGGTATCCGCTGCCCGCGGGCTGCGCCGGGCCGGTCGATCTGTTCCATACCCATGGCTGGGCCGACAACGTGGTGCCGCTGGAAGGCCGCATCCTGCGTGGCGGCACGTCGCTGGACGCGCCCGATGTCATCGCGCAGGGCGATGCGTGGCAGGCGATGCAGATCTGGCGCACGGTCAATGGCTGTCATCCCAATCCGACCGGCTTTGCGGAAACCGGCGGGTTCTGGCGGCGGCGCTGGGACGCCTGCGACAGCGGGCGAAAGCTGGAATTTGCGCTGTTCGCCGGCGGACACATGGTGCCGGATGGCTGGACCGACATGGCCCTGACATGGTTCGAGGCGCTGTCGGACTAGCGCCGGCAAACTGAAACATCCGATAAACAGTCGGTGACAAGACCGGCACATTCCGTCACCGGCGTTGACCGGACTGCGTGCCCTGTGGTCGCCTGCGGGCACGGATTTGTTTTCCTTGCACATGACAGGACACCGCATGCGTTCTCCGACAGTTGCCACACGCCCGTTCGGCGCCTTCCCGGCGCTGGACCTGCAAACGCTGGGCATGATGTTCATTTCCGGGTTTTTCGCCACGCTGGCCTTTGATTTCTGGGGGCAGGTGGTCAGCCCCGGTCTGGGCTTTGCCAATCTGTCCCCGCATGGGCTGGCGATCAGCCTGCTGGGCAGCCTTGGCCTGCCCAACAACGATTTTGCCGGATACTTCATGCATTTCTATCTGGTCGGCCTGATCGGCTATCCGGTGGGCTGGCTGTTCATCTTTGCGCCGGCATGGCGGGCGGTGCTGGGCGACAGCCACTGGTTCCTGCCGTCAGTGGTCTATGGGTTCGGGCTGTGGGTGTTTGCGATCGGCGGGATCACAGCCATCGCGGGGCTGCCGTTGTTCTTGAACTTCACCGGCATCACCTGGGTCGCGCTGATCGGTCACGTCCTTTACGGCATCGTCATGGTGGCCGTGATGACATGGATGACACGGGCCTGATTGCACGCACCTGCCGCGCGCATCGCCGGGTCATCCTGCGGCACGTCTATGGTTTCGATGCGCAACGCGGACAGTGTCCGCAATGTATGCGTCATGCGGGGCGGGTTATCGTCGACCTACCCATGATGGCTTGTGCCACCCGCCCGAACGACAGGCGGTCTGCGCCGGAATGCAAAGGCTTTGCACCACCAATGATTGCCCGCAAGATCACCAAGACACCCATATCGCGACTACGGCCCCGCAGGCCGGTCGTGCCCGCGACGTGCCCCCGGGTGCGGTCATGATTGCGCCGGTTCTGGATGATCCCGCGCCGACCGGCGTTGCGAACCTGCTGCAATTCCTGATGGTTGCGATGATCGCCTTTCTGACGCTGGTGGACCTGTTCGCGGTGCAGGTCATCATTCCCAGCCTGACGGTGCGCTATGACGTATCGCCCGCCACCATGGGGGCCGCCGTCAGCGCCTGCACCCTTGGCATGGCGGCGGCAAGCCTGCTGGTGGCCTTGTTTGCCGACCGGATCGACCGGCGCAGCGGTATCGTGGCGGCGCTGACGCTGCTGGCGGTGCCGACCGTGCTGTTGGCATGGGCACCGACTGTCACGGTTTTCGCCGGTCTGCGGGTGGTGCAGGGCTTGTGCATGGCCACCGCGTTCAGCCTGACACTGGCGTATCTGGGCGAACGGATGACGGGCGCGGCCGCAACGCGGGCCTTTGGCGCCTATGTCACCGGCAATGTGGCGTCAAACCTGATCGGGCGGTTCGTGGCGTCGGGGGTTGCGGGCGAATGGGGCATCGACGCCAGTTTTTATGTCTTTGCGGTGCTGAATCTGTTGGGCGCCGCGCTGGTCGCCGCAACGATTCACCGGTCGCCCAAGATGAAAAAGGGCATGGATCATGCCCGGTCACCCTTGACCGCGGTCCTGACCCATCTGGCCAATCCCCGCTTGCGCGCCGCGTTCGCCTTCGGGTTCTGCATCCTGTTCGTGTTCATCGGCGTGTTCACCTATGTGAATTTCGAACTGGGCAGCGCACGGTTCGGGTTGTCCATGATGGCACTGGGGTCGGTTTATTTCGTGTTCCTGCCATCGATCGTCACCACGGCGCAGGCGGGCGCGCTGGCGGGCTGGATCGGCCTGCGCAAGGCGACGTGGGTGGGGCTGGCGCTGGCACTGGCCGGGGTCGGCCTGATGACGCTGAACTGGTTGCCGGCGGTGCTGACCGGCATGGCACTGGTGGCGGTGGGCACGTTTCTGGCGCAAGCGCTGGCGACCGGGTTTGTATCCCGCGCCGCGCAGGGGGACAGGGCGGCGGCCAGCGGTCTGTATCTGGCCAGCTACTTTTCTGGCGGACTTGTTGGCGCGATCGTGCTGGGTCAGGTATACACCGCCTATGGTTGGCTGGCGATGTCGGGCTGCGTGGCTGCGATGCTGATCCTGTCCGCCCTGTTGGTCCGCAGTTTTGATCCGCCCCTGTCATCACGGGATGCGGCCTGATGGCAAGCGGGTCCGCGCAGGCCCATGCGCCCGCTGGCCAACAAGTGCCGGGAACTAAAGTCGGTAACAAGGAGAGCAAGATGAAGAATCCCAAGGCCATGCCGGGTGGCACCGCGCGTCCCGACAAGATCGCGCTGGTGTTGCAAGGCGGCGGCGCGCTTGGCAGCTATCAGGCCGGGGTCTATGCGGCCCTGAACGAGGCCGGCTATGCCCCCGACTGGATTGCCGGGATTTCGATCGGCGCGATCAATGCCGCCCTCATCGCCGGCAATCCTGCGAAAACCCGGGTGGATCAGTTGCACGCCTTCTGGGAACAGATCACGGCCCCGGCGTCACCCTGGCCGGTAAACCCGTTCATGGGCGGCACGCAGTGGGGCCAGAAGGCGGCGGCGCAATCGGCGATCCTGTTCGGGCAGCCGGGGTTCTTTGCCCCGCGCACCCTGATGGAATGGCTGGCACCGGCAAAACCCGCCAGTTTCTACGACACCTCGGCGCTGAAGGCGACGCTGGAACGGCTGGTGGATTTCGACCGGATCAACGCTGAAACCGAACCCCGGCTGAGCGTGGGGGCCGTCAATGTCCGCACCGGGCGGTTCGCCTATTTCGACAGCACGAAGATGACTATCCGCCCCGAACATATCATGGCGTCGGGCGCGCTGCCGCCCGGGTTTCCGGCGGTGGAAATCGACGGCGAACACTATTGGGACGGCGGCATCGTGTCGAACACGCCGCTGGCCTATGTGCTGGACCAGTTGCCGCGCCGCAGCCGCCTGATCTTTCAGGTCGATGTGTTTCAGGCGCATGGCCAGGTGCCCACCACGCTGGAAGAGGTGGCCGAGCGCGAAAAGGACATTCGCTATGCCAGCCGGACCCGGATGAACACCGACATCTTCGCCAACAAGCACGAGGTGCGGCACGCCATCAACGAACTGATCGAATTGTTGCCGCCCGAACTGGCCGCGACGCCGCAGGCGCAGCGGCTGTATCGCATGGGATGTGTGACGACGATGGATATCGTGCAGTTGATCTATCGCCCCACAGCCCCGCAAGGCCATCACAAGGACCATGAATTCAGCCGGTCCACCATGGTGCAACGCTGGGATCAGGGCCATGACGATGCGCAGGTCACGCTGAACGCCGCACCTTGGCTGGTACCAAAGGAACGCGAAACCGGGGTGCGGGTGTTTGATGTGTGGCACGAACAGATACTGGCGGCCCGCAGGACATCGGGCGAAGTGCTGCAAGCGGAATGATCCGTAGAGTTCCAACAGAGGCACGACCGGGAACAGGACAGGAAACAGGACATGGGTTTGACGGATGAATGCCTTATCGTGACCGGAGCCTCGGGCAATCTGGGGTCGGTGGTGGCGCGGACGCTGGCGGGGCGGGGCGCGCGGGTGGTCTGCGTGGACCGCACCGAACGGCCCTTCGATCTGGCAACGAACGGCATCGACCCGGACCGCGTGATGTGGCTGAGCGGTTATGACCTGTCGGAAAAGGCGGCGATGGATCAGGTGGTCGAACAGGCGCTGGCGCGGTTCGGTCAGGTCACAGGCCTTGTCAACACGGTGGGCGGCTTCGCGACCGGGCGTGTCACCGACACCGCGCTGGACCAGTGGGACATGATGATGCTGCTGAATGCCAAGGTCGCCCTGGTCACATCCGCGTCGGTGCTGCCGGCGATGATGGCGGCGGGACGCGGACGCATCATCCATATCGCCGCCACCCCGGGGTTGAAGGCCGCCGCAGGACAGGCGGCCTATGCCGCGTCGAAGGCGGCGGTGATCCGGTTGGTGGAAACCATCGCCGCCGAACACCGCGCCGACCGCATCACGGTGAACTGCGTCCTGCCCGGCACCATCGACACTCCGGCGAACCGCGCCGCGATGCCCAACGCGGCCGACGATGTCTGGATTCCACCAGCCGCCATTGCCGAATTGATCGCTTTTCTGGTGTCCCCCGCCGGGGCCGTGGTGACCGGCGCGGCGATCCCGGCCACGGCGCTGGTGTAAGGCGGGGGCAGGCCGATGGACCAGATCCTGATCGCAATGATGGCCTACGGCGGGGCCGGCGCGGTCGTCGCGCTGGCGTTCCTTGGCTGGGGCATCGACCGGGTGGACCCGTCAGCACATGGCGCATGGCTGGTGCGCCCACTATTGGCCCCCGGCGTGGTGGTGTTGTGGCCTTTGGTGCTGGTGCGCTGGGTGGCACTGGAACGTCGGGGGACCGGGCGATGACGCGCGGTCAGCGCAGGGTCCATCTGCGGGTCTGGGCCGTTCTGGCCGTGGCGCTGCCGGTCAGCGTTGCGGTGATCGTGGCCATGGCCGCCAACAAGGTGACCGAAACCGCGCCGGTCCAACTGGCCCCGCCCGCAACACAACCCGCAACACAAGGACCCGGCGGATGAGCGTCGCCTACAAACCCGTGCAATGGAACCGGACCAAGCTGATCTATGACGCCGTCCTGATCGTTGGGGTGGCGGCCTATCTGTTCATCTTCATGGACCTGGCGCCGCGCCTGATGCCATCGGCCCGCGCGGTGGACGCGCCGATCTGGGACATGCGCGCCTATGGCAGTTGCGCCTTCCTGATGCTGACCATCATTCTGGCCATCGGGCCCTTGGCGCGGCTGGACCCGCGGTTCCTGCCCTTGCTGTATAACCGCCGGCATTTCGGGGTGATGACGGCGGGCATCGCCATCCTGCACGCCAAGGCGGTTCTGGACTGGTATTACGCCTTTTCCAACACCCCGAAACTGACAGGGCTGTTCACCGCGAACACCAGTTTCACGCAGGTGCTGGGGTTTCCGTTTGAATTGCTGGGAGTGTTTGCGTTGCTGGTGCTGGTGGTGATGGCGGTCACCAGCCATGATTTCTGGCTGAACTTCCTGACGCCGCGGGTCTGGAAGGGCCTGCACATGCTGGTCTATGCCGCCTATGCCGCCATCGTGCTGCATGTCGCGCTGGGGGCGCTGGCGGGGGGCGGCAATGTGGTGATGCCGCTGGTTGTGGTTGCCAGCCTGACGGGGATCATCACGCTGCATCTGCTGGCCGGTCTGCGCGAGGCGCAGAAGGATCGCGCGATGGCCCGCGCGCGTGCACAGGATGGCTGGGTTGCCATCGGTGATCTGGCCGATTTCACCGAAGGCCGCGCGCTGATCGGGGCGGGGGCGGGCGGGGAACGCATCGCGGTGTTCCGGTTCAAGAACAAACTGGCGGCGCTGTCGAATATCTGTTCGCATCAGGGCGGCCCGATCAGCGAGGGCAAGGTGGTCGGTGGCCTGATCACCTGTCCATGGCACGGCTATCAATACCGCCCCGAGGATGGCTGTTCCCCGCCCCCTTTCAAGGAACGGCTGCGCAAGTATCGCCTGCGGCTGGACGGCAGCACAATCTGGGTCGATCCGGTCGCGTTGCCCTTGGGCACGGTGGTGCCGCCCGTGGCAATCCCTATGGATCTGACAACGCACGAGGTGACAGCATGACCCCGAAATCCGATCCGTTCCCCGATCCGTTCTTTGTCGGCTACGCCAAGACCATGCCCGCTGAGATCCGCGATGTGGCCGTTGCGGCGGCGTCGGCTCTGGTGGCGGGGCTGGCGGTGCTGGCGTTGTTGTTGCCCTTTGGCACGGTCGATCCCGGCACCGGGCGCTATGCCGACGACCTGCGCGGCGGCACGCTGACCGGGTTGATCGACCCCCTGCCCTATCCGATCCTGCGCATCCCT
>JBGSJU010000370.1:0-13544 GCA_041741655.1 Rhodobacterales bacterium | reverse complement strand
CGCGGATATGCCGTGACGCTGCGGGCCTGCCTGAACGCGCCGCTGGTGGCCGTGGCTGTCGCAGTGTTGGTCGCGATACTGGCCGTCGCCGCCGCAGGATCGTTGCGTCAGGAACTGACCCCGGTTGAAGATCGTGGCGCCATCCTGATTTCCGTGCAGGCCCCGCAGGGCGTGTCGCTGGAATACACCGATGCCAAGATGCGCGAGATCGAGGCCAAGGTCGCGCCACTGCGCGAGGCCGGCGAAGTCCGCAGCGTGTTCGCGATTGCCGGGGCGCAACGGACGGAAAACCGCGGCTTCATCGTGGTGACGCTGGTGGACTGGTCCGAACGCAGCCGCAGCCAGCAAGAGATCGCCACCGAACTGAACGCCGGGCTCAGAGAGGTCATCGGGGTGCGGACATTCGCGATCCAGCCCAATTCGCTGGGCATTCGCGGGGCCGGTCAGGGCCTGTCGGTGGCGCTGGTCGGCGATGATTATGCCCGTCTGGCCGAGGTCGCGGGCGATCTGGTGGACCGCATGGAAGAGGACAAGCGTTTTGGGCTGGTCCGGCTGGGCTATGATACGACGCAGCCGCAATTGTTCATCGAGATCGACCGCACCCGGGCCGAGGATCTGGGCGTGCAGATCGACGGTCTGGGCGAGGCGTTTCAGGCCGTGCTGGACGGGCGCACCGTCGGGACGATCTTTCTGGAGGATGACAGTTTCGACATCCGTCTGGTTTCGACCGCCGATCCGGTGAACGATCCGGGCGATCTGGAACGCACTTTCGTGCCTTCCCGCGATGGCCAGATGATCCCGGTGTCGTCCTTCGTGACCCTGACCGAGCGCGCCGTCGCCCCGGAACTGAGCCGCGAGTCGCAGCGGCGGTCGGTGCCGATCACTGCCGCCCTGTCGCCCGAACTGGCGCTGGGCGACGCACTGGCCGAATTGCAGGCGATTGCCGATGCCGCGCTGACCGAGGACATGCGGCTTGTCCCCCTCGCCGAAGCCGCCACGCTGGGCGAAACCTCGTCGGGGCTGGTCGTGACCTTTGCCATCGCACTGGCAGTGATCTTTCTGGTGCTGGCCGCGCAGTTCGAAAGCTTTGTCTCGGCAGTGATCGTGATGGCGACCGTGCCGCTGGGGCTGGCCTGTGCGGTGTTTGCGCTGTTGCTGACCGGAGGCAGCCTGAATGTGTATTCCCAGATCGGGCTGGTGCTGCTGGTGGGCATCATGGCCAAGAACGGTATCCTGATCGTCGAATTCGCCGACCAGCTGCGCGAACGTGGTGCGTCGGTGCGCGCGGCCATCGAAGAAGCGGCCAACGTGCGCCTGCGGCCCGTGATGATGACCATGGTGGCCACCGTGCTGGGCGGCCTGCCGTTGGTGATGGCGCAGGGTGCCGGGGCCGAGGCCCGCGAAGTGCTGGGCTGGATCATCGTCGGTGGCCTTGGCCTTGCCACGGTCGCCACGCTTTACATCACGCCGGTGGCCTACCTGCTGCTGGCCGGCCTGTCGCGGTCGCGCGCCGCCGAAAGCCAGATGTTGCAGGATGAACTGCGCGGCGCGGCAGCGCGAAACCAACCGGCGGAATGAACCAAGGGCAGGTTTTGCGGACCAAGGTGCCGTCCTCGCGACGCAGACGACCGACCCGCGGGCGCGGTCACAACAGGCATGCTACGTGACTGTTCGGTCGTGCGGGATCGGGTTCGGGCCCACCAACAAAGTCGCCGCAACGTGATCAGGCCGCCCGATCGCAAGGGCGGCGTTCCAATTGCAGGGTGACGCTGGAAATGCCGTGATCTTCTGCCAGAGCATCCGTCACCTGATCCAGAAACGCATCCTGGTCGGGGCCATCCCAGACCAGATGCACCGCCAGCGCAGTGCGCGTGGTGGACAGAGGCCAGATGTGCAGATCATGCAGGCTTTGCACGCCGTCCTGTCGGCCAAGCCAATCTGCAATGGCGGTGCGGTCGATCTCGAACGGCACGCCGTCGAGGCTCAGGTGCAGCGCCTCGCGGAACAATCCGGCAGCCGTGACGGCGATCAGCAGGCTGACCGCGATGGCAATGGCGGGGTCCAGCCAATCCCAGCCTGTCAGCAGGATCGTGGCTGCCGCCAGCACCACCGCGCCTGACACCGCAGCATCGGCTGCCATGTGCAAGAACGCGCCGCGTGCGTTCAGATCGCCTTTGCGCGCCCGCATGAACAAAAGCGCCGAACCGGTGTTCACCCCGATCCCGACAAGCGCCACCAACATCACGGTCAGCCCCGGCACCGCTACCGGGTCTGACAGCCGTTGAACCGCCTCCCATGTGACGGCGCCAACACCCGCCAGAATGGCGATGGCATTGAACAGGGCGGCGAGGATGGTCGCCCGCCCCAGCCCCCATGTGTGCCGTGCGGTCACCGCCCGTTTGGCCAGCACCGCCGCGCCCCATGCGATCAGCAGCCCCGCCACGTCTGTCAGGTTGTGCGCAGCATCGGCCAGCAGCGCCAGCGATCCGGTCAACCACCCCGCCACGCCTTCGACGATAACGTAAGCCGAGTTCAATCCAACGGCCCTGCGGAAAGCCGGGCCAAGATCGGCAGGTGCGCGATGGTCGTGATCGTGCGGCATGGCTCAGACTTTCCGGGTCAAGGTGCCGTCCAGCGGCACTGCCCCTGCCAGCGTGTTGGATATTGTGCCGTATTTCATGATGTTGCGGTGCAGCAGGTCCAGCCGCTGGTCAGTCTCCTTGCTGTCCACCATCATCTGGTAACGGATCAGCGTCAGCTTGGGCGGCGCATCCTGCCGGATCGCCTCAAGGTGCACTTCGGCGCCGTCGATCTGGAACGCCAGCAGGGGCGTGACCCGCTCGATCCCCTTCAACATGCAGGCGGCAAGCGCCGACAACAGCAGTTCCACCGGGTTCATCGCATCCCGGCGACCCGCCATATCGGTGTCCAGCACCACCTCGGCCGCCTTGGCCACCGCAAGACTGCCGTGGCTGTCGATGCGTCGCGCCGTCACGCGATAGTCGGTCACAGCAGGCGACCGATCTCGTCCGCCGTCAGAACCTTGCCCACCGAAAGAACCTTGTCGTCAACGACCAGACCCGGCGTGGACATCACGCCGTAGGCCGCGATTTCGGCGAAATCGGTAACCTTGACGATCTGGGCGTCCTTGCCAGCCGCCGCTGCGGCCGCCTGCGCGTTCTCGCCCAAGGAGACGCATTTCTTGCAGCCCGAACCGAGGATCTTGATGATCATGATATGTCCTTTCAGATGAACCAATGGGTGATGGCGTTGAAGGTGAAGCCGATGGTCAGGATCCCGACGGTCACGACGCCGGTGAACGTGGCCAGCAGCGGCAGTTTGACCACGCGTTTCAGCATGATCAGCGACGGCAGCGACAGCGCGGTCACCGCCATCATGAAGGCCAGAACGGTGCCCAACCCCACACCCTTGCCCACCAGCGCCTCGGCGATCGGCAAGGTGCCGAAGATGTCGGCATACATCGGGATGCCCACGACTGCGGCGACCGGCACCGCCCACCACTTGTCCTGCCCCAGCAGCGCCGAAATCGTCGCGGCGGGCACCCAGTTGTGGATGGCCGCGCCGATGCCGACCCCGATCAGCACGTAGGGCCAGACCTTGCTGACGATATCGCGCACCTGATCGCGGGCAAAGATGACACGTTCGGTGCGGGTCAGGCTTTCGTCGGCCTCCGTGACGGGCACATTGCGCACAAAGCTTGCGACCTGATCCTCCATCCCCAGTTTGCCGATGACCGACCCGCCGATGATCGCCACCAACAGCCCGACGCCCACATAAGCCAGCGCGATCGCCCAGTTGAAGATCGACGCAAGCAGGATGACCGAGGCCATATCGACCAGCGGGGACGAGATCAGAAAGGAAAACGTCACGCCCAATGGCAGTCCGGCGGCGGTAAAGCCGATAAAAAGCGGGATCGATGAACACGAACAGAACGGTGTGATGGTGCCCAGCAGCGCCCCAAGGATGTTCGCCCCGATCCCCGACCGTCCACCCAGGATACGCCGCGTGCGTTCGGGCTGGAAATAGCTTTGGACATAGGAAATCGCGAAGATCAGGACGGACAGCAGGATGAAGATCTTGATGACGTCATAGACGAAGAACTGCACCGACCCACCGATGCGCGAGGCCGGGTCCAATCCGGCAGCCTGCACCCCAGCCGTCACAAGATCAGACAGCCACTGCATCCGCAAAAGCTGGTCGTTCATCCAGATGAAAACGTTCACGCCATCACCTCTTCGACCAGGGCCGCCGCAAGCAGGGCCCGCAGGTGCGGCGGCAGGTCGGGCCGGATCTTGTAGCGCACCCATTGCGCATCCCGCCGGTCCACGACAAGGCCCGCCTGCTTCAGGACCTGCATGTGCCGCGACATCCGGCTTTGGGTGGCATCAAGGTGGCGCATCAGATCGCAGACACAAAGTTCGCCCCCGTCGTGCAACAGCCGCATCGCGGCAAGACGCGTGGGTTCGGCAAGGGCCGACAGAACAGGGATCATCATCACGTCACCTCAGCTTTTGCGCATGTGCGCATGGGTTGATGAATGACACCTTGATGCAGATCAGGGTCGCCCCCCCGATCAGGCCAACCCATCGTCGGGCGCGCGGGGCATATCGGCGTTCGCGGCCTGCGGGTAGCCGGGACAGGAGGTGTCGACCAAGGTTGCCAAAGCTTGACGTTACCACCTCTGCGCCTTAAGTAAGTGAATGATCGCTAACTTAAGAAGACAGACACCGTGAAACCACGAAAATCAGCCGACAGTCGCAAAGCCGAAATCGTTTCGACCATGCTGCGGCTGGCCGACGAACTTGGCCCGGACCGACTGACAACGCTCGCCTTGGCGAACGCCGTCGGTTTGACGCAGGCGGGAATTTTCCGGCACTTTCCAACCAAGCAAGACATGTGGCTGGCCGTCGCCACGAAGATTGCCCACGACATGACCACGGCGTGGGATGCCTTTCTTGCCACAGTGACAGAACCGCAGGATCGGGTTGCCGGATTGATCAAGGTGCAACTGCACCAGATCGCGGCCTACCCGGCGATCCCGGCCATTCTGCATTCCCGCGAACTGCACGTCGAAAACTCAGCATTGCGTGCGGAGTTTGTCGCGCTGATGACCCGATACCAAACGCTGTTGATCGAGGCCCTGACCCAAGGCAGGGCGCAAGGCGCCTTTCGCGCCGATCTTGTCGCGAAGGACGCGGCAATTCTGCTGATCTCGCTTGTTCAGGGTCTGGCGATCCGGTGGTCACTCGGTCAGCGCGCGTTTTCGCTGGCGGACGAAGGCGGTCGCCTGATCGCCTGTCAGATCGACCTGTTCCGACCGCCGGACCACAAGGAAAAAACCAGATGAAACTTCCATCTAGACGCATCCTTTTTGCCATTGTCGTGGCGGGTGGACGCGTTGCGCAACCTTGACCCGCACGCGGGCGGCGAGGCACAGCGGGTTGCGATTGCACGTGCCTTGGCCAACAGCCCGCGCATCATCCTGGCCGATGAACCCACCGCCGCGCTGGACAGCAAGCGCGCCGGGATGGTGATGGACCTTTTGCGCAAACTGGCCGCCGAACAGGACGCCTGCATCATCGCGGTGACGCATGACGAAAAGATCCTCGACCGGTTCGACCGCCTGTTCCACCTGCGGGACGGGCGTCTGGAAGCCAACAAAGGAGACGAGAAATGACATCTGCAACACGATCAACAGGCCTCTGGATCGCGGCAGGCATCGCCGTGGCCTTTGGTGCGCTGACCATCCTGTCCGGCGGGCGGGCGCTGTTCGGCGATGCGGCGGCACAGGCAGCGGTGGGCAACGCGGTGCCCTTCGTGCTGTGGTTCAACTTCCTGTCCGGCTTTGCCTACGTGCTGGGCGGGATCGGGATCGCGCTGCGCAAACCTTGGGCGGGGCCGCTGGCCATCGCACTGGCCCTGGCCATCCTTGCGGTTTTCGCCCTGTTCGGTGTGTATGTTCTGGGCGGCGGCGCCTATGAGCCACGCACGGTCGGCGCGATGATCTTGCGCACGGCGGTCTGGATCGGGATCGCGCTTTACCTGCGGCGTCAGATCGGCCCCCCATCGCCCCGCGGCTGAAAGCGGGCCGAACGTTGTTGCGGCACAACGATGACTGGCAGGCATCAGGATAGATTTCGGGAAACAACGCTTTCTCGAAAGGAAACCAGATGCTGACCAGACGCGCTGCACTCATGGGGGCCGCCTTTGTTGCCGCCTCACCCTACATCCTGAAAACCTCTGTCGCGGCAGAAGAGGTGATGGACACCGCTGGTGCGGCCCCGGTCGATCTGTCGGCCATGACCCGCCGCAAGGTGAAACTGGTCGCCCCGCCGTTCGTGCATGCGCATGAACAGGTGGCCAAAGCCGGCCCGCAGATCATCGAATTCGAAATGAAGATCATCGAAAAAGAGATGCAGGTGGACGAGGACGCCTGGATCCAAGCAATGACGTTCAACGGATCGGTTCCCGGCCCGCTGATGGTGGTGCACGAAGGCGACTATGTCGAACTGACCCTGTTCAACCCGCCCGAAAATTCGATGCAGCACAATATCGATTTCCACGCCGCCACAGGCGCACTGGGCGGTGGGTCACTGACACTGGTGAACCCCGGCGAAAAGGCGGTGCTGCGGTTCAAGGCCACGCGACCGGGGGTGTTTGTCTATCACTGCGCCCCGGGCGGCCCGATGATCCCGTGGCATGTGGTATCCGGCATGTCGGGGGCGATCATGGTGCTGCCGCGTGACGGGCTGAAGGATCATCTGGGCCAACCGGTATCTTATGACCGGGTCTATTACGTCGGCGAGAACGATTTCTACATCCCGCGCGGCGAGGATGGCGCGTACAAGCGGTTTGCCGACGCCGGCGAAAGCTATTCCGACACGCTGGAGGTGATGAACCGCCTGATCCCGTCGCATGTGGTGTTCAATGGCCGCGTCGGCGCGTTGACCGGCGACACCGCGCTGACGGCGGAACAGGGCGAAACGGTGCTGTTCATCCACAGCCAGGCCAACCGCGACTCGCGTCCGCACCTGATCGGCGGGCATGGCGATCTGGTCTGGGAATCCGGCAAGTTCAACAACGTACCGGAACGCGATCTCGAAACCTGGTTCATTCGCGGCGGGTCGGCGGGGGCGGCGCTGTATACCTTCCTGCAGCCGGGGGTCTATGCCTACGTCAACCACAACCTGATCGAGGCGGTCAATCTGGGGGCGACGGCGCACGTCATCGTCGGCGGCAACTGGAACAATGACCTGATGGAACAGGTGGTAGCGCCGGTCGAATACGACGTGGCATATGAAGGCCGCACCGCGCTGCCATGACCTTGGATACCACGATACATGGGCGGTCCCGGGTCCGGGGCTGCCCTTTCTTGATCCGGAGGGCCGTCATGAAACGTCACATTGCACTTGCGTCCATGGTCATCGTCGCTGTGGGCGCTGCCGTCGTTTTCTGGCCCGATCAAACCGTGGCCCCGGAAGGCGTCGAAACCATCCACCTTGCGGCCGCGCATCAGGATTACCGGCCAGCGGGTGATTTCCGCCAAGGCACCCGTGTCGTCGATGCGCCAAAGCATCGGCAGGACGCGCCCGCACTGGACATCATGAAACACCACGTCACCGAGGCGAACTATGCGCAATGCGTGGCCGCAGGGGCCTGCCCGCCTGTGCCATCCGCCGGGCGAACGGATCATGCCCAGACCGGGGTCAACCACGCAGACGCCACGGCCTATGCCGCATGGTTCACCAAACGCACCGGACAACACTGGCGCGTGCCGACCGACGCCGAATGGCTGCGCGCGGCGACCGAACGCGGCAGCGAGGACGGGTTTTCCGAAGCGGCCAACGGCGCCGACCCCTCTCGCCGCTGGATCGCCGCCTATCTGCGCGAGGTGGAATTGCGCGGCGAAGCAGACCTTGAGGCGCATCCGACCGGGCATTTCGGGGTCAACTCGGCGGGCGTGGCCGACATGGCGGGAAACATCTGGGAATGGACCGAGACCTGCTTTCAGAACGGCACACTGTCCGCCGACGGGTCCAGCATCGTCACGCAATCGGCCTATTGCGGGGTGCGGGCGGTGCAGGGCAAACACCGCGCCTTCGTCATCGACTTCATCCGCGACGCGCGGTCGGGCGGCTGTGCCGCGGGCGTGCCGCCGGATTATCTGGGGTTCCGGCTGGTGCGGGAGGGGTGAGGGAAAGGGCGGTAGCTTTGAGCCCAAAGTGACCGAGCAAATCAAAATTCGATCAAGCTTTTTGGAGCGACGACTAGAGCCCCTCGACGAGGATGAGGTCGGTATCCGAGATTTTCTCTCTTACCGCTCGAGCTATCTGATATGCATCTGATTCATAGAAGGCACGAGCTGCTTCCAGACTGTCAAATTCGATCAGAATGGCCAGACCCTGGCCACCGCCTTCGCGATGATCTGGCGCTGGATTACGGACAAGGACCCTACCGTTATAGGCTTTGATGGCGGCCCCTGAGAGTTGCTTGAACTCTTCAAAAGCGTCTTTGTCGTGCACCCGAATATGGGCAATAAGATAGCCCTTGGGCATCTTGCAAACTCCTTTTCATTCGACTCTGATCAGCAGTCTTGCAAATGGTGGAGTGTTCTGTTGGCTGTGTCCAGCACCAAGGGCTGGTAGCTTGCCGCGCGCATCGAACGTCCACTTCAGTCCGCTAAACAGTTATCCATCCCGACTGCAACGGAACACTTGCTTGATACGCAAAAGGCGGCCCATCTCCGGGGCCGCCCTTTCCTGTTCTGCATGATCGGTTATTTGGCAACCTGTGCGAACAGCGGCTCGAACCGGGTCTTTGCCTTGCCCTTCAGCACCACCGCCGTCATCGCATCCTGATTGACCGGCGCACCGGCCTGGATCAGCGCGACCATGCCCATGGTGTAATGCGGCGTGCATTTCACGCCATACAGCCCTTCGGCGGCAAGGGTCAGGACGTAATCCTTGCCCATATCGCTTTTGAACGCTTCGGCTCCTTCAGGCAACATGCCCTTGATGCCTTCGGCATTGTGGCCCTTGTCGGTAGAAATGAAGGTGATGGTGTCGCCCACGGCGGCCTTCACAAAGGCCGGCTCGAACACCATGGCGCCTTCGGCCCCCTTGTTCAGCATCAGCACATCAAAGTTTTCCGCATGCGCGGCGGGGGCCAGCAACAGGGCGGCAAGGCCGGCGGCGATCAGTTTCGGGAACATGGCATGTCCTTTCAGGGAACAGAGCGATTGGTCTTGCCCCGGTTCTAGGCTAAGGTTGCGCCTTGCTCGTTGTGCTGCCACAACATCGGAGGCTTTGCGTTGAAGAAACTTGACGAAAGCCTGCTGACCGCCGTGCCGCCGTTTCGCAAACTGTCCCGCCCGCAAATCCGCGAGATCCTGGATGCCGCAACGCCCCTGCGGTTCGACGCCGGGGTTGCGGTGTTCAGCGAAGGCATGGCGGTAGAGCGGTTCTTTCTGCTGCTGGACGGCCATATCCGCGTCATCCGCACCACGCCCGGCGGCGATCAGATCATCGCGTTGCACATCGCCCCGGGGCAGTTGTTCGGCATCGGCGCGGCGCTGGGGCGCACGACCTATCCCGCCACGGCGATGACAGCGGACGAGTGTCTGGCGCTGGCCTGGCCCAATCGGCTGTGGAGCACCTTTACCGAAAGCTATGACGGCTTTGCGACCGAAACCTACAAGGTCATCGGCGAACGCGTGGGCGAGATGAACAACCGCATCGTCGAAATGGCAACGCAGCAGGTGGAACAGCGCGTCGCCTGCGCCATCCTGCGCCTGGTCACCCAGGCCGGGCGCAAGGTGGAGGGCGGGATCGAGATCGGCCTGCCGATCACCCGGCAGAACATATCGGACATGACCGGCACCACGCTGCACACCGTCAGCCGCTTGCTCAGCGGGTGGGAACGCGACGGGATCGTGCTGTCGGAGCGGCGCAAGATCACAGTGACCGCGCCGCATCGGCTGGTGATTCTCAGCGGTGCGACCGCCTGACCCTAGCGCCCATTCGGTTCGCGCCGCGCCGGATTCGGCAGGGTCAGCACCGGGGCAAACCGCCAGACAAAGATCCCGAAGCCAACCGTCCACAGGGTTGCCGCGATCCATAGACCCGATGGCAGCGGGACCACCACCCGCGCAACCGCCGCCATGGCCACACAGGCAAAGGCCAGTGTCAGGGCAGGCCCCGCTTCCAAGGCGCGCCCGGTGTGACCCAGCGAGGCGCGCATCATCACCGCAATCGTCATGCCGCCAAACCCGCCGATCCCCAGCAGGTGAAACCCGGTTGCCGCCGGCAACACCGCAAGAGACGCCAATCCCAATGCCACCAACCCCGCCGGAATGAAGCCGAAAGCCACGTGCAGCATCAGGATCAGGGGTGACGACCAGACCCGCCCCCCGCGCCAGCGAGCCATGCGCATGCCCTGCCACACACCCGCCAGCCCCAACAGTGCCCCGGTCAACAACCCCATCGGCAAGATCACCCAGACCAGCAGCGCCAGCAGCGCAGAACCAAGGCTGGCCGCATCAAACCGCCCGAACGGCACCGGCAGCGCGCCCGGTTCCGGCGACTGCTTGACCAGCCAGTTGCGGGTGAAGCTGGGAATGATGCGCCCGCCGATCAGCAGGATCAACATCACCACCATCGCAAAACCCAAGCGACGGCCGCAATCGGCGGTTCCTGCCAGCATCGCCTCAAGATGAAAGATGATGTTGGCGATCAGGTAGACCATCACGGGGATCACCACCTTCAGATTGGTCCAGTTGCGCCCAGCCACGATCTGGATCGTCACCATCGCCCCGATCGCCACCATGAAGGCACTGTCGATCACCATCACCGCTACCGGCCCAAGCCCCATCACCCCGGCCACGGCCAACCGCCCGGCCAACCACAGCGCCGTCAACACCATCAATGGCCAGCCGCGTGTCGGCATGCGCCCGGTCCAGTTCGGAATGGCCGTGAACAGAAAGCCCGCGATCACCGCAGAGGTATACCCGAACAGCATTTCATGGATGTGCCAGTCCAGCGTGGAAAAAGGCCCGCCCAGCACGAAGTCGCCGGACCAGACAACCATCCACAGCGGCACCACCAGGACCGCGAACATGCCCGCCAGCAGAAAGAGCGGCCGCAAACCATAGCTGAACAGGGTGGGGCCGCCAAACGAGGGTCGGAGGGTTCTGGACATCATTTTGGCCTTTGATATTGCCGCGCGCGCCTGTCGAAACCACGTGTGCGGGTTGGTGTTTCATCCGACAACGGCGGCCCGCAATTCAGCGCGGAATACCGTTTCGTCCAGCCCGTATTCCGCACAGGCGTCGATCACCGTGTGGAACGGGGCAATCGGGCAGCCAAAGCAGAACATGCGATGCGACAGAAAAACGGCCCCGGTTTCGGGCCAGTGGGAAAACAGCACCCCCAGTGGCAGATCGGGGTCATCCATCCTTGGGCCGAACATGATGCCTCCGCGCCGGCGGACATGCCGTTCCCGCAACATGCCCGCAACGTCACGCGGGGTCGTTGTGCTGGCACAACATCCGCCCGTGCCTGTGGGCGCTGTGGATCACAGGAGAGCCCGATCGCGGGCCCAGTTGCACTGTTCGCCATTGTGGTTGAATCAATGGCGCATCAATGGCTCAACCTCCTCCACTTCCAGAAACTTCTCTCAAATCCCGATGGACATGCCTTGCAGGCCAAGGATGACCGACGCCCACCTGAGTGTCTCGGCCTTGAAGTCCTTGTCGCTGCAGTCCGCGATGGCGGAGACCTTTTGATAGGGGTCGGACCGGGCGTAGAACATCGCACTCAGTTGGTCGATCACGAAGGCGGCGGCGAAGTCCGGGTCCGGGTGCCCGATCTGGTCCCGCCGGGCAAGGATGAGCCGCAGCAACGCAAGGTTCCCCTCGCGTTTGATCTCGGCCATATGCGCCTTCAATTCCGGGTCATCCGCCATCACCAGCGCACTCGCGCGTTTCGACAGGCCGCCGGCGCTGGTCTGGTGCAGGCGAAAGTCGATGTAGCCTTCCAGAAGGTCGCGCACGCTCGCCCCTTCCCAGCGTTCAGGGTCCGCCGCCTGCCGGTTCAGGTCGGCCAGCGCCGCGGTCATGCGATGGAACACCGCGTAGTAAAGCGCCTTCTTGTCCTTGAAATGGTGATAGACGGCACCGACCGAGGCGCCGGCGCGCTGCGCGATCTCGGTGATCGCGGCGCCATCGACCCCCTTTTCCACGATCAGGGCTTCGGCCGCGTCCAGCAGCGCGGTCTGCGTCTTTTCGCTGCGCGTCTGCTGGCTGTCGCGGCGCCAGTGCAGGTCGGAGATCCAGCGGTCCTTGGTCATGTCAGCGTCAAACCAGAATGTGTGTTCGGCTTCTTGACACGAAACGATTCGGGCGTCAAAACAGAATTGGAATTCTGGTTTGGGAGGTGAAGCGGGTCCGCGTGCACCCCGCCTGACCTGAGCCAGCTTCACCTGAACCAGACCCGCCTGACCCCTGACCCGGAGGACTCCATGTCCAAGACTGCTCTCATCACCGGCGCTTCCAGTGGTATTGGCGCCGAACTGGCGCGTATCCACGCGGCCAAAGGGGGCGATCTTGTTCTTGTCGCCCGGCGCAAGGACCGGTTGGAGGCCCTGAAGGCGGAATTGGTCGCCGCGCATGGCGTCAAGGTGGTGGTGATCGCCGAAGACCTGACCGACGCCGACGCCATCTGGCGTATCCACAAGGCGGTGACGGAGGCCGCAATCACGGTGGAATACCTGATCAACAACGCCGGTTTCGGCGCGCGCGGTCCGTTCCACGAGATGCCGTGGGAACAGGCGCTGGCGATGATCCAGGTGAACGCCATCGCACTGGCCGGGCTGACCCGCGCGTTTCTGCCGGACATGGTCGCGCGCAATTCCGGGCGCGTCCTGAACGTCACCTCCACCGCCTCCGAAATGCCGGGGCCGTTGCAGGCGGTCTATTTCGCATCGAAAGGCTTTGCCGCCTATCTGTCGAATGCGCTGGTCGAGGAATTGCGCGATACCAAGGTGACCGTCACGAACTTCATGCCGACCGCCACGGCCAGCGAATTCGCCGAAAGAGCGGGGATGGCCGGAACGCCGCTGTTCGCCAACACCGCCAGCGCGCGGGTCGTGGCGCAGGATGGCTATAACGCGATGCTGCGCGGCGACATGGACGCCTATGGCGGTATGACGCTGAAGCGCCGGCTCATGCAGGGTGTGGCCAAATCCATGCCCAAGCGCGCCCAGTTGCGCGCCGTACGCCGCATTCAGGAAGCGACCTGATCGCCGCAACCGACCTCAATCACCCTGAAAGGAAGACGCACATGACCATTTCCTTCACCGTGAACGATGCTCCCGTGACCGTCGATGTGGACCCCGACATGCCGCTGTTGTGGGTGGTGCGCGAACGCCTTGGCCTGACGGGCACGAAATTCGGCTGCGGCGTCGCGGCCTGTGGCGCCTGCACCATGCAGGTGAACGGCGTGGCGACACGGACCTGCGTGTTGCCC
>JBGSJU010000369.1:0-2002 GCA_041741655.1 Rhodobacterales bacterium | reverse complement strand
GCTGGACCGCTATGGCGCGAATTTCCTGCCCACGCCGGACCGTCTGTGGATCATCGCGGCGCTGGCGCTGGGGGCGGTGCCGTTCATGCTGGCGGATGCCTGGGCGGCGCAGGGCGCGCCCTTGTGGCAACGCATCCTCGCGCGGCTAGCGGTGCTGGTGTCGCTGGGCATCGCGGTCGCGCTGGATTTTCAGGGCATGTTCTTCGTGCTGATGATCCTGCCGGTCATTCTGCTGTTCTGGCTGACCTTCGGCCTGATGGGCCGTTTTGTCGCGGCCCGGGCCGGGGCGACCTCGGCGGGCCTCGCACTGGGCCTGATCCTCGCATGGGCGCTGGGCGTCAGTTTCCCGTTGTTCCAATCCTGATCCCCGGCAGAAAGATATCCCCATGATCCTAGGCATCGGCACCGATCTTGCGAACATCGACCGCATCGCGGGGGTGCTGGCGCGGTTCGGCGACCGGTTCCGCAACCGCGTCTATACCGAGACCGAGTTGAAAAAGGCCGCCAGCCGCAAGGACGAGGCCGGCACGCTGGCCAAACGCTGGGCCGCGAAAGAGGCGTGCTCCAAGGCGCTGGGCACCGGGTTGCGCATGGGGATCAGCTGGCGTGACATGGCGGTGTCGAACCTGACGACCGGCCAGCCGGTGATGCACCTGACCGGCTGGGCCGCCGAACGGCTGCGCGACATGACGCCGGCCGACCATGTGGCGATCGTGCATGTCACACTGACCGACGATCATCCCTGGGCGCAGGCCTTTGTGGTGATCGAGGCGCTGGCGCTGGACGATGACCTGTCCGCCTTGACTTCGCAGCCCCGCCCCCGCATGTAGCCCCCGACCCATTCCTGCGCCCCAGCCCCCAAGCCTGCGCCCCAGAACCCAAGCGTCACCCCCAAAGCGTCACTCGAGGACATCATGGCCGAAAAGAAGCAGAACGCGGTGGTCGAGACCATCAAGACCGTGGTCTATGCCCTGCTGATCGCCGGTGTGTTCCGGTCGCTGTTGTTTCAGCCGTTCTGGATCCCGTCCGGGTCGATGAAGGACACGCTGCTGATCGGGGATTTCCTGTTCGTCAACAAGATGAGCTATGGCTATTCATTTGCGTCCTGCCCGTCGGTGCGGATCCCGGCCATCGGGCTGAACCTTGACGCCAAGGCGATCTGCGGCTTTCTGGATGGCGACAACAATCGCATTCTGGGGGGCGAACCCGAACGCGGCGATGTGGTGGTGTTCCGCCACCCGGTTGCCGGCACCGACTACATCAAGCGGCTGATCGGCCTGCCCGGGGAAACCGTGCAGGTCATCGGCGGCGTGCTGCAGATCAACGGCAAGCCGGTGACGCTGGCCGATGCGGGCACATTCGAGGAAACCATGGCGCCGCAAGGCCCGCAGGGTCTGCGCCCGCGCTGCGCCAATGGCGCGGTCGGTCAGGGCGGCGTCTGTATCAAGACGCGCCAGATCGAAACCCTGCCTGAAGGCACATCGCACGCGATCCTGAACATTGGCACCCAGGTCACCGACAACACGTCGATCTACACCGTGCCGGCCGGGCATTATTTCTTCATGGGTGACAACCGCGACAATTCCACCGACAGCCGGGTGGCGCAGGCGGCGGGCGGCGTCGGGTTCGTGCCCTATGAAAACCTGATCGGGCGGGCGGATCGCATCATGTTCTCGTCCGCCGGCCGGTCGATGCTTGCGTTCTGGACTTGGCGCGGTGATCGCTTCTTCAAGGCGGTCGAGTGAGGCAGGCGGGTGCGGCTGGCGGGCGATATCAAGGCCTTTGCCGCCCTGATCGGGCATGATTTCCGCCAGCCCGCCCTGTTGGTCCGCGCGCTGACCCATTCGTCCTACGCGTCCAATGCCGGCGACAATCAGCGGCTGGAATTTCTGGGCGACCGCGTGCTGGGCCTTGTGATGGCCGAAGCCTTGCTGGCCGCCGCCCCCGCCGCCGCCGAAGGCCTGCTGGCGCCCCGGTTCAACGCGCTGGTGCGCAAGGAGGC
>JBGSJU010000368.1:0-2037 GCA_041741655.1 Rhodobacterales bacterium | reverse complement strand
CCACCGCGCGGCCGCTGATGCATGACGGCACCCGCCGCCCCTTGGCCGATGTGCTGGCGGCGATCCGGCTGGGTGTCACCGTCGATGCACTGGGCCGGGCAGCACTGCCCAATGCCGAACAGCGCCTGCGGTCGGATACGGAAATGCGCCGGTTGTTCCGCGATTACCCTTCGGCGGTGAATGCGGCGGGGGCGTTGGCAGCGACGCTGACGTTTTCGCTCGACAGCCTGCGCTATGAATACCCCTCCGAAGTGGCCGATGGCGAAACCCCCGCCGCCCGCCTGCGCCGCCTGACCGATATCGGCCTGCGCGAACGTTATCCCGACGGCGTGCCCGACCGGGTGCGCGGCATGGCCGAGCACGAGCTGGACCTGATCGGGCGGCTGAAATACGAACCCTATTTCCTGACCGTCAACGATATCGTGGCCTTTGCCCGGTCGCGCGGCATCCTGTGCCAGGGGCGCGGGTCCGCCGCCAATTCCGTGGTCTGCTATGCGCTGGGGGTCACGTCGGTCAGCCCCGAAATCGGCACCATGGTGTTTGAACGTTTCGTGTCCGAGGCGCGCAATGAACCCCCGGACATTGACGTGGATTTCGAACATGAACGCCGCGAGGATGTGATCCAGTGGATCTATGACCGCTATGGCCGCCACCGCGCGGGGCTGTGTGCGACCGTGATCCATTACCGCGCCAAACGCGCCGTGCGCGAGGTGGGCACCGCGATGGGCCTGTCGCGCGATACCGTGGCCGCGATTGCCTCGCAGATCTGGGGCTGGTCGTCATCCTCGGGGCTGGAGGATCACCGGCTGCGCGAACTGGGCCTTGACCCGACCGACCGGCGGCTGGCGCTGACGCTGCGCCTCATCCGCCAGATCATCGGCTTTCCGCGCCATCTGTCGCAGCATGTCGGCGGCTTCGTGATCACCGAAGGCCGGCTGGACGAGCTGGTGCCCATTGAAAACGCCACGATGGAGGATCGCACCGTCATCTGCTGGGACAAGGATGACATCGACACGCTGGGCATCCTCAAGGTCGATGTGCTGGCGTTGGGCATGCTGACCTGCATCCGCAAGGCGTTCGATCTGATGGCGGCGCATCATGGCGTGCGGCACAGCCTTGCCAGCCTGCCGCCCGAGGATCCGGTGGTCTATGACATGCTGTGCCGCGCCGACAGCGTGGGGGTGTTTCAGGTGGAAAGCCGCGCGCAGATGAATTTCCTGCCCCGGATGCGGCCGCGCAATTTCTACGATCTGGTGATCGAGGTGGCGATCATCCGCCCCGGCCCGATTCAGGGCGACATGGTGCATCCCTACATCCGCCGCCGCAACGGACAGGAAAAGGTGTCATTCCCGTCCGACGATCTGGGCCGTGTGCTGGCGAAAACGCTGGGCGTGCCCTTGTTTCAGGAACAGGCGATGCAGATCGCCATCATCGGCGCGGGATTCACCCCGACCGAAGCCGACCGCCTGCGCCGCGCGCTGGCGACGTTCAAGAAACACGGCAATGTCACCGAAATGCGTGAGCGGTTCCTGTCGGGGATGGCGAAGAACGGCTATCCGGCGGATTTCGCAGAACGCTGTTTCAACCAGATCGAGGGGTTCGGCAGTTATGGTTTTCCCGAAAGCCATGCCGCGAGTTTCGCGCTGCTGGTCTACGCTAGTGCATGGCTGAAACGGCACCATCCCGGCATCTTCGCCTGCGCGCTGCTGAACAGCCAGCCGATGGGGTTCTATGCCCCCGCGCAGATCATAACGGATGCCCGCGCGCATGGCGTGGTGGTGCGGCCCCTGTCGATCAATGACAGCTATTGGGACAATGTGATGGAACCGGATGGGGCAGGGGGGCTGGCCCTGCGGATCGGGTTCCGGCAGGTGCGCGGCATGCGCGAGGAGGACGCGGCCTGGATCGCGGCGTCCCGCGGTAACGGTTATCGGTCGGTGTCCGATGTCTGGCGCCGGGCGGGTGTGGCGCCCGCGATGCTGAACCGGCTGGCCGAGGCGGATGCCTTTGCCTGTCTGGGCCTGTCACGCCAGATCG
>JBGSJU010000367.1:0-1678 GCA_041741655.1 Rhodobacterales bacterium | reverse complement strand
CGCGGCGGCCCGACTGACCGCACCACGACAGTCGCCCCGCGCTTTGCCCCCGGTGACCGTGTGATCACCCGGCGGCCCGCGCGCAATGTGCTGATTTCTGGCGGGCATACTCGGCTGCCCGCCTATGCGGCGGGGGTTCCGGGCACCATCCTGCGCTGCCACGGCGCGCATGTGCTGCCCGATGCCAACGCGCATGGGCTGGGCGAAGCGCCCGAACCGCTTTACACCGTGGTCTTTCGCGCCGCCGACCTGTGGGGCACGGCCGAAAACCCGCGCGACGAGGTCAGCGCCGATCTGTGGGACAGCTATCTGGACCCGTTGCCATGACCGCTATCCCAGCCGAATTCGCCGAACCCGCCTTTTCCGAACCTTGGCATGCGCAGGCCTTTGCCCTGACGGTGCATCTGTCGGAACAGGGCGCGTTCACTTGGCCCGAATGGGCCGAAACCTTTGGCGCGGCGCTGGCCGCGCGGCGCGACGACCATGGCCCGCTGGACGGTGGTGCGGATTACTGGGCGGCGTGGCTTTCAGCGCTGGAAACCCTGCTGGCCGATCGCGCCATGGCCGAACCCGGCGATGTCCAGCGGATGCGTGACGCTTGGGAAACCGCCTTTCTGGCCACCCCACATGGCGCGCCTGTGACGCTCCCCGTCACGCTGCCCGCCTAGTCCTCGGTATCGTCGATATCGACCTGACCTGTGATGCGCCGTTGCAGGATCGACCAGCCAAGACCCACCCCCAGCACACCCGACAACGCGATCAGACCCAGCCACAGGTTCAGGTCGGGATTGTCCAGCGACAGCCAGCCCAGATCATACAGCACCCAGATCAGCGCGCCTGCGATGGCCGCGACCAGCAACATCCCGAACAGCCCGATCGACCGCAGCGTGGCGCCCAGATAGACCACATAGGCGGCAAACAGCACCAGCCCCGCCAGCACGATCAGCGCGGTCTGGTCGCCCCAGTCGCGTTCGGCCCAGCGGACATAGTTCCATGGCGTCGGGTTATAGGTCACGGCCAGCAGCAGGAATGCGGCGGCCCAGCGGATCAGGATGGTCATGGATGGCTCCCGGTTGGCGCTGCGCCGCTATAGCCGCTGCCGGGGCGGATGGCGATGCCTGCGCCTGGAAAGCGACTGCTGAATTTCCGGGTTTCGCCGGTTCGCGTGCGGGGCTATACCCGTGCGGGTTTGGGCACCAGAACGGGAGAACGGCAATGGCAAATGTGGTGGTCGTGGGTGCCCAGTGGGGCGACGAGGGCAAGGGCAAGATCGTTGACTGGCTGTCGGAACGCGCCGATGTGATCTGCCGCTTTCAGGGCGGGCACAACGCGGGCCATACGCTGGTCGTGGGCGGCAAGGTCTACAAGCTGAACGCGCTGCCGTCGGGCGTGGTGCGGGGTGGCAAGCTCTCGGTGATCGGCAATGGCGTCGTGCTGGACCCGTGGCATCTGGTGCAGGAAATCGCCAAGATCCGCGAATTGGGCGTGGTGATTTCGCCCGAAACGCTGATGATCGCGGAAAACACGCCGCTGATCCTGCCCATCCACGGCGAACTGGACCGGGCTCGCGAAGAAGCCGCATCGGCGGGCACCAAGATCGGCACAACCGGGCGCGGTATCGGCCCCGCCTACGAGGACAAGGTGGGCCGCCGCGCGGTGCGCGTCGCCGATCTGGCCG
>JBGSJU010000366.1:0-3283 GCA_041741655.1 Rhodobacterales bacterium | reverse complement strand
GTTCAACGCATCGGCACCGCGCGCATTGATCACCAGATCGACGCCCGCCGCCGCCAGCGCCTCGGCGCAGCCCCGCCCCAGCCCCTTGGAGGCTGCCGTCACCAGCGCCCGTTTGCCCCTGATCCCCAGATCCATCGCCGTCTCCCTGAATGTCCTGCCCCGGATTAACACCGGTCCACGCGACAACGCCAGCAAATCACCCAGTCGTTGACCGTTCCACGCCACAATCCTAGTGTAGCTGATCCCGACGGGGGCCGCGTCGGCATAGCCAATTCCCGCAGCAGGACCTGCCCGATGACCGAAGCCGCCACTTTTTCTGCCGTCACGCTTCAGGTGTTCCGCAGCGCGGACCTGACGGTGACGCAGGGCGCCAACGTCGGAGATGTGTTGTCGTTTGCCGTCGAACTGGTGCCCGAGGATACCTATGAACTGGCCACCCATGCCAGCCTGCGCCGCCTTGCGCTGCGCGCCGATGCGGGCGCGCGGTTCCGCATCGCGCCGCAGACCCAGACCGGGCTGCCCGGTGCGTTGATCCATCTGGACAGTTGCCTGACCCTGATGTCGCCAGAGGGCCAGATGACCGAGGTTATCGTACTGGTCGAGGTCGATGACGTGGGCGATGTGGCAGAAATCTACGCCCTGCCGCTGTCGCCGCTGACGACGCGCGTGCCCTATACACTGGTCGGGATCGACCGCGACACTGCGCGGGCCAAACTGGCGCAGATCGCCTGCGTGTCGTTCACCGGCGGCACGCTGATCACCATGGCATCAGGCGAACAGCGGGCGGTGGACCGCTTGCGCGCCGGTGACCGGGTGCTGACCCGCGATGACGGTCCGCAACCGCTGCGCTGGATCGGGCGCACCACGGTGCGCGCGGTGGGGGAAATGGCGCCGATCCTGATCACGCGCGGCACGCTGCACAATGCCGACGATTTGCTGGTCAGCCCGGAACACCGGCTGTTCATCTACCAGCGGTCCGATGCGCTTGGCGCCGGTCGCGCCGAAATCCTTGTGCGCGCGCGTCATCTGGTCAACGGCAGTTCGGTGATCCGGCGCGAAGGCGGCTATATCGACTATTTCCAGCTGCTGTTCGACAGCCACCACATCATCTACGCCGAAGGCATTGCCGCCGAAACCATGCTGGTCGATACCATCACCCGCGCCGCCCTGCCCGCCGATCTGGCCGCGAAACTGGCGCAAAGCCTGCCCGGCCACGCAGGCCGCCCGCATATGGATTTCGAGGTGCAGGAAACGCTGCTGCAAAGCCCCGATGCCGTGGACCGGCTGCGGCAGTCCTCCACCCGCTAGGCTTTCTTGCCTTGCACCGGCGCGCGGCCTATACGGCCCCCATGTTTGACAATCGCCCCGCCCTGCCGCCCGAAATCGCCCGCCGTCGCACGTTCGCGATCATCTCGCATCCCGATGCGGGCAAGACGACGCTAACCGAAAAATTCCTGCTGTTCGGCGGCGCGATCCAGATGGCCGGGCAAGTGCGCGCCAAGGGCGAGGCGCGGCGCACCCGGTCCGATTTCATGCAGATGGAAAAGGATCGCGGGATTTCGGTATCCGCCTCGGCCATGTCGTTCGATTTCGGGCGGTTCCGGTTCAATCTGGTGGACACCCCCGGCCACTCGGATTTCTCTGAAGACACCTATCGCACGCTGACGGCGGTGGATTGCGCCGTGATGGTGATCGACGGCGCGAAAGGCGTGGAGTCACAGACCCGCAAGCTGTTCGAGGTCTGCCGCCTGCGCGACCTGCCCATCCTGACCTTCTGCAACAAGATGGACCGCGAATCGCGCGATGTTTTCGACATCATCGACGAGATTCAGGAAAACCTTGCCATCGACGTGACGCCCGCATCCTGGCCCATCGGTGTGGGCCGCGATTTCATCGGCGCCTATGACGTGATCAATGACCGGCTGGAACTGATGGACCGCGCCGACCGCAACCGCGTGGCGGAAACCATCCAGATCAATGGGTTGAACGATCCGCGCCTTGCCGACCATGTGCCCGCCGAATTGCTGGCGAAACTGCGCGAGGATCTTGAAATGGCGCGCGAACTGCTGCCGAAACTGGACCGGCAAGCGGTGCTGGAAGGCCACATGACGCCGATCTGGTTCGGGTCCGCGATCAATTCCTTCGGCGTCAAGGAGTTGATGGAAGGCATCGGCACCTATGGCCCCGAACCCCAGCCGCAACGCGCCGAACCGCGCCAGATCGCGCCCGAGGAACCCACCGTCACCGGTTTCGTGTTCAAGGTGCAGGCCAACATGGACCCGAAACACCGCGACCGCGTCGCCTTTGTGCGCCTCGCGTCGGGGCATTTCCTGCGCGGCATGAAATTGCACCATGTGCGGACGAAAAAGCCGATGACGGTCAGCAGCCCCGTGATGTTTCTGGCCGCCGACCGCGAACTGACCGAAGAGGCGTGGGCGGGCGACATCATCGGCATCCCGAACCACGGCCAGTTGCGCATTGGCGACACCCTGACCGAAGGCGAAACGCTGCGCGCGACCGGCATCCCCAGTTTCGCGCCCGAACTGTTGCAGGTCATCCGCGCCGGCGACCCGATGAAGGCCAAGCATCTGGAAAAGGCGCTGACCCAATTCGCCGAGGAAGGTGCTGCCAAGGTGTTCAAGCCGATGATCGGGTCGGGGTTCATCGTGGGCGTGGTGGGTGCACTGCAATTCGAGGTGCTTGCCAGCCGGATCGAGCTGGAATACGGCCTGCCGGTGCGGTTCGAACCGTCGCAATTCACCTCGGCCCGCTGGATCGCGGGTGACAAGGACGCGCTCGAGCGGTTCATCAACATCAACAAACAGCACATCGCCTATGACCACGACGGCGATCCGGTCTATCTGACCCGCCTGCAATGGGACATCGACCGCGTGGTGCGCGACCACCCGGAAATCCGGTTGACCGCGACGAAAGAAATGATGGCGTAACAGAGCTTTGGGCTGGGCTGTCTGTCGCGGCGCGACCGGCGGTCTTGGCGCAGCGGCCCGCCTGCGCTAGCGTGCCGCCATGCCCCACCGCAATCGCATCGACCCTGACGGCACGTTCACCACCCTGCCCCATCGCGGCGCGCTCATGGGCAATCGTGGGCGGCTGCATGATGACATGGGCACCATACGGCGCCAGTCTGCCGGCCCGGCCTGGATCAGCTGCACCCTGCGCGACAAGCCGGGGCGGCCCAATCCCGGCGTGCTGCCCCCGCGCGGCTATACCCGGCTGTTTTTCCATGACGAGGCGGTGGCGATGGCCGCCGGGCATCGCCCCT
>JBGSJU010000365.1:0-3044 GCA_041741655.1 Rhodobacterales bacterium | reverse complement strand
ATCGCCGCGCTTGGCCAGCGTGATCAGCTTTTCGATGATCGGGCGCAATTCCTTGGCCTTGGGCAGCGTGGTCTTGATCTGCTCATGCTCGATAAGCGAGCCTGACATGTTGGCGAACAGCGCCTTGCGGTGTTCGTGGGTGCGGTTCAGGCGGCGGTATCCGCGAGCGTGACGCATGTCTTTATCTCCGTAGCTTTTTATACTTTGTGTTGTGACCCGTGCGTGCGGGCCACGTCATTGGGGCGGGATTGCCCGAGGGGTGTCGGCGGCTCGAAACCCGCCTTGCCCCGGTGATCGGTGGGCGGGGTTTACCCCACCACTCCCTTAAAAGGCGTCTTCGTATTTCTTCGCCAGTTCCTCGATGTTTTCCGGCGGCCAGTCTTCGACATCCATGCCCAGATGCAGACCCATGCCCGACAGCACTTCCTTGATCTCGTTCAAGGACTTGCGGCCAAAGTTCGGCGTGCGCAACATTTCGGCTTCGGTTTTCTGGATCAGATCGCCGATATAGACGATGTTGTCGTTCTTCAGGCAGTTGGCCGAACGCACCGACAGTTCCAGTTCATCGACCTTCTTCAGCAGTAGCGGGTTGAATTCCAACCCGTCATCCAGATCGGATTTCAGCGAGGATTCCGGCTCGTCAAAGTTCACAAACACCTGCAACTGGTCCTGCAGGATACGCGCGGCATAGGCCACGGCGTCCTCGGGCGTCAGCGACCCGTCGGTTTCCACCTTCAGCGTCAGGCGGTCCAGATCAAGGTTCTGGCCCTCACGGGTCGGCTGGACCTCGTAGCTGACCTTCTTGATCGGCGAAAAGATCGCGTCGATCGGGATCAGGCCGATGGGCGCATCCTCGGGGCGGTTCTTGTCGGCGGCGACATAGCCCTTGCCGTTGTTCACGGTCAGTTCCATGTAGACGCTGGCGCCGTCATCGAGGTGGCAGATCACGTGATCCTTGTTCAGAACCTCGATCCCGGCCGTGGTGGCGATGTCACCGGCCTTGACCACGCCCGGACCCTTGGCGGAAATCGACACCCGTTTCGGGCCTTCGACGTCCATCTTCAGGCCGATGCCCTTCAGGTTCAGGATGATATCGGTCACGTCCTCGCGCACGCCCGGCACCGAGGAAAACTCGTGCAGCACGTGGTCGATCTGCACCGAGGTGATCGCCGCGCCCTGCAGCGACGACAACAGCACACGGCGCAGCGCGTTGCCCAGCGTCAGGCCAAACCCGCGTTCCAGCGGTTCGGCGACCAGCGTGGCCTGCCGATGCGGGTCATTGCCCGCCTTGGTGTCCAGCTGCGCGGGCTTGATCAGTTCGGACCAGTTCTTGTGGATCATGGTTCCCTCCATTCTCGCGGTGCCCCCATGTCCCGAAGGGCACAGCACTCGAGGTTGTAAAACGGCAATCCGGGACCCCGCCGCAATGGACGGGACCCCGGCAATCAGGTCGAACGGTCAGACGCGGCGACGCTTTGGCGGGCGGCAGCCATTATGCGCCATCGGCGTCACATCGCGGATCGAGGTGATCTGGAACCCGACCGACGCCAGCGCGCGCAGCGCCGATTCGCGGCCCGAGCCGGGGCCCTGCACTTCGACTTCCAGCGTTTTCACGCCATGTTCCTGGGCCTTGCGACCGGCATCCTCGGCGGCCATCTGGGCGGCATAGGGCGTCGATTTGCGCGACCCCTTGAAGCCCATGGTGCCCGAGGACGACCAGGCAATCGCATTGCCCTGCACGTCGGAAATCAGGATCTTGGTGTTGTTGAACGAAGAGTTCACATGCGCAACGCCAGTGGCGATGTTCTTGGAAGCCTTCTTTTTGCCGCCGCGGCGGGTATCACGTGCCATATTGCCAGCCCTCCCTTACTTCTTCTTGCCGGCGATGGCCTTTGCGGGGCCCTTGCGCGTGCGTGCGTTGGTGTGGGTGCGCTGGCCGCGCACGGGCAGGCCCTTGCGGTGGCGCAGGCCGCGGTAGCAGCCCAGATCCATCAGACGCTTGATGTTCATCGTGACTTCGCGGCGCAGATCGCCCTCGACCGTCAGATTGGCGTCGATGTATTCGCGGATTGCCAAGACTTCGGCATCCGACAATTCGTTGACCCGGCGATTTTCGGCAATCTTGGTCGCTTCGCAGATCTGCTTGGCGATAAAGGGGCCGATGCCGGTGATATAGGTCAGCGCGATGGGAACCCGCTTTGCAGTCGGGATGTTCACGCCAGCGATACGTGCCACGTTCAGTCGTCCTTTCGTTGCGGTTCCGTAATTCCAGAACCTTTTTTCACAACTTCGGCGCGGGGTTTGACCCGCAAGCCGCCGCTGATGAGGTGATCCGAAACCATTGGGCCATAGCATTCGCCGGGGCCGGCAGAGAATCAGTGTCTCGGCAGAGATAGGGCTGGGTATGGAGTTTTGTCCGGATCGTCAAGACCGGGCGTCAAGTCCGGCCATTACCCCAGCAGCGTGGCGATTTCTCCCGCCACGGCATCGATTTCGCCCAACCCGTCCACGCTGTGCAGCTGTCCCTTGGCATAGTAATAGCCGATCAGCGGCGACGTTTTCTTGTAGTATTCCAGCAGGCGGGTTTTCAGGCTGTCGGCATTGTCATCGGCGCGACGGGTGAATTCGGTTTTCTGGCCACAGGCGGTGCAGACGTGATCGGCCGGAATGGGCTTCGTCACGTCATTATACACTTCGCCGCAATTGGCGCAGGTGGACCGCGCGGTGATCCGGCTGACCAAGGCGGCATCATCCACCTGCATCTCGATCACCGCATCCAGCCGCTGGCCCAGATCCGCCAGCAGATCGCCAAGCGCATCCGCCTGTTTCAAGGTGCGCGGGAACCCGTCGAAGATGAACCCGCCGCCGGTGCCGCCCGCCAGTTTTTCGCGGATCAGGCCGATCACGATGTCATCCGTCACCAATTCGCCGCGGTCCATGACTTCCGCGACCCGGCGGCCCATGTCGGTGCCGGACGTGCGCGCCGCGCGCAGCATGTCGCCGGTGGACAGTTGCACCATGTCGCGCGCGTCGGCCAGCAGCCG
>JBGSJU010000364.1:0-4601 GCA_041741655.1 Rhodobacterales bacterium | reverse complement strand
CCGCGCTGATCTTTTCCAATGCCGCGCTGCATTGGCTGCCGGATCACGCCCGCCTGCTGCCGCGGCTGGCGGCGATGCTGGCGCCGGGCGGCACCTTGGCGGTGCAGATGCCACACCAGAACAACGCGCCGTCGCACCGGGTCTGGGTCAGCCTGATGGACGAACATTTTCCGGGCCGCTATGATGCTTTGGCCGGTCCCGGCATCCTGTCAGCGGTGGAGTATCATCGAATGTTGTCGCCCATCGGTCAGCTGTCGCTGTGGGAAACCGAGTATTTTCAGGTGCTTGATGCCTGCGCCGATGGCGAACACCCGGTGCGTCGGTTCACCGAAGCCACCTTTGCCCGCCCGATTCTGGCGGTTCTTGACAAGGCTGAACAGGCCCACCTGATCGCAGCCTACGAGGCGGTGATGGACCTTGCCTATCCGCGGGCCGCGGATGGCCGCGTGCTGTTCCCGTTCCGCCGCCTGTTTCTGACCCTGACCGTCTGACATGCGCCGCGATTTCGTGCTGATCGATGGGTCGTTGAAACCGGCCGTACCCGGCGAGCCGGTCATCTGGACCGACCTGATCTCGCCAGATCGCGCGGATGAGGTTGCGTTGGAGGAGGAGCTGGGGCTTGAATTGCCGACCCGGGCCGACATGGTGGAAATCGAAACCTCCAGCCGCATCTACAGCGAAGCCGGCGCGCTGTATCTGACTGCCACGCTGCCTGCACAGACCGACACCGATCTGCCATCATCCGGCCCGGTCAGTTTCGTGTTGGCGCCCGACCGGCTGGTGACGATCCGCTACCACGCGCCACGGGTTTTTGACGAATTTCCCCGCACCGCCGACCGCACGCGCGGCGAATTCGACACCCCCGCCGGATTGCTGCTGGCGTTGCTGGAGGCGATCGTCGATCAGTTGGCCGATATTCTGGAGGCCGAGGGCAGGACGCTCGACGAGATCGCGCGCGAGATTTTTTCCCATGGTGCCAAAGCCAGCCGCAAACCCGGCAAACTGCAGACCGTCATCGGCCGGATCGGCCGATTGGGCGAGCTGGGCGCAATCATTCAGGACAGCCTGCAAAGCCTCGATCGCGTGGTGGGGCATCTGGCCCAGTTTCCGATGCGCCATGTCACCAAGGGCAACCTGCGCGATCAGGCGAAAACGCTGGTGCGCGACCTGCGATCGCTGGTGGACTACGCCGGAGCGCTGTCGCAACGCACCTCGTTTCTGCTGGAGGCGACGCTGGGGATGGTCGGGCTGGAACAGAACGAAATCATCAAGATCTTTTCGGTCGTGTCGGTGATCTTCCTGCCGCCGACGCTGGTGGGCACGATCTATGGCATGAATTTCGACAACATGCCGGAACTGTCCCAGGCGTGGGGCTATCCGGTGACCTTGGGCGTCATGCTGTTTTCGGCGCTGGCACCCTATTTCTGGTTCAAATGGAAAGGGTGGTTCTGACCCCCCTTTACGTGAAAGGACAGGCCGATGCCCGCCTTGAAACCCACCGCGTTCGTTGGTCGCATCATCTGGTTGGGTGTGGTGCGCGACCGCGAGGCGCAACTGGCCGCAACCCCCGTGTCCGAGGTGATGGCGCGGTTTTCCGGCCCGGATGGCGAAGCGCACGGCGGGCTGACGCGGCTGTCGTGCAGCCGGGTGGTGGCGCAGTATCGTCGGGGCACGCCCATTCGCAACACCCGGCAGTTTTCCGTGCTGTCGGCCGAGGATCTGGTCCAGATCGCCGCGCGCATGGGTCTGCCGGCGCTGGACCCCGCGCTGGTCGGCGCCAGTATGGTCATCGCGGGCATCCCCGATCTGACGCATCTGCCACCGTCCAGCCGGTTGCAGGCCGAAGGCGGCGCGACGCTGGTGGTGGATATGGAAAACCGGCCCTGCCAATTACCGGCCAAACCGATCGAGGCACAGCATCCCGGATACGGCGCGGCATTCCGGACGGCGGCCAAGGGGCGGCGCGGGGTGACGGCCTGGGTCGAGGCCGAGGGTCTGCTGCGGGTCGGCCAGACGGTGACGTTGCACATCCCCGATCAGCCGGTCTGGGCGCATCTGGACGCCGCGCGGCAGGCGTGACGCGCGGAACGTACTTTGCCCATCGGAAACCCTGACCGCGAAAAACCGTCATGGCGGGGTGAAAAACCCCTAGGCGCGGCCGGGTCTTTGGCTATGACTGCACCAACGTGACCAATGGGGCAGCGCAAATGCAGACCGATATCCAGATCGCCCGCGCGGCGCAGAAGCTGCCGATCCAGACCATTGGCGCGAAACTGGGCATCCCGGCTGATCATCTGATCCCTTATGGGCATGACAAGGCCAAGGTGGATCAGGCGTTCATCGCCGGGTTGGCGGATCGGCCGGATGGCAAACTGATCCTCGTCACTGCGGTCAACCCCACGCCGGCGGGTGAGGGCAAGACCACCACGACGGTCGGTCTGGGCGACGGTCTGAACCGGATCGGCAAACGCGCGGTGGTGTGCATCCGCGAGGCGAGCCTTGGGCCGAACTTTGGCATGAAGGGTGGCGCGGCGGGTGGCGGCATGGCGCAGATCGTGCCGATGGACGCGATGAACCTGCATTTCACCGGCGATTTTCACGCGATCACGTCGGCGCATAACCTGCTGGCGGCGATGATCGACAACCACATCTATTGGGGCAATGCGCTGGACATCGATACCCGCCGCATCGTCTGGCGTCGGGTGATGGACATGAACGACCGCAGCCTGCGCGACGTCGTCGTATCGCTGGGTGGCGTCGCCAACGGCTTCCCGCGCCAGACCGGGTTCGACATCACCGTCGCCTCCGAGGTGATGGCGATCCTGTGTCTGGCGCGCGATCTGGATGACCTGCAAGCACGGCTGGGCGCCATCGTCGTGGGCTACTCCCGCGACAAGACGCCGATCCGCGCCCGCGACCTGAAAGCCGACGGCGCGATGACCGTGCTGTTGAAGGATGCGATGCAGCCCAATCTGGTGCAGACGCTGGAAAACAACCCGGCCTTCGTGCACGGCGGGCCGTTTGCCAATATCGCGCATGGCTGCAATTCGGTGATCGCCACGCAGACGGCGCTGAAACTGGGCGACTATGTGGTGACCGAGGCCGGGTTTGGCGCGGACCTTGGCGCAGAAAAGTTCTTCAATATCAAGTGCCGCAAGGCCGGGCTGAGGCCTGCCGCGGCGGTCGTTGTGGCGACTGTGCGTGCGATGAAGATGAACGGCGGCGTCGCCCGCGCCGATCTAGGCGGCGAAGATGTGGCCGCCGTGCAGCGCGGTTGCCCGAACCTTGGCCGGCATGTCGAGAATGTGCTGTCTTTTGGTGTGCCGGTTGTGGTGGCGATCAATCATTTCGCGGGCGATACCGACGCGGAAATTCAGGCCATCAGGGACTACGTGGCCGGCTTGGGCTGCGAGGCCATCTTGTGCCGGCACTGGGCCGACGGTTCCGCGGGCATCACCGCGCTGGCGGAAAAGGTGGTGACGCTGGCTGAGGCGCCATCCCGTTTCGCGCCGATCTATCCGGACGCCATGTCCCTGATCGAGAAGATCGACACCATCGCGCGCCGCATCTATCGCGCCGATGGCATCGAGGCCGACACCGCCATCCGCGACCAGTTGGCGGCGTGGGAGGCGGCGGGCCATGGCCATCTGCCGGTCTGCATGGCGAAAACGCAATACAGTTTCACCACCGACCCGACCCGGCGCGGGGCACCGACCGGGTTTACCATTCCGGTCCGCGAGGTGCGGCTGTCGGCGGGGGCGGGGTTCGTCGTCGCGATCTGCGGCGAGATCATGACGATGCCCGGCCTGCCCAGCATCCCCGCCGCCGAAACGATCCGACTGAATGCTGCGGGCGATATCGAAGGCCTGTTCTGATCTTCCAACCGATCCAAGGAGACCGCGATGACGGCAACGATCCTCGATGGCAAGGCCTTTGCCGCCGACCTGCGCGGCAAGGTCGCCGGGCATGTCGCGCGCCTGGTGTCTGCGGGCATCACGCCCGGTCTGGCGGTGGTGCTGGTGGGCGATGACCCCGCCAGCCAGGTCTATGTGCGAAACAAGGGCAAGCTGACAGTCGAGGTTGGCATGCGCAGTTTTGAACACCGCCTGCCTGTTGATACGTCAGAAGCCGATCTGCTGGCGTTGATCGCCAGCCTGAACGCGGACGCTGTGGTGCACGGCATTCTGGTGCAACTGCCGCTGCCGCGCCATTTGAACGAAGACCTTGTGATCAATGCGATTGACCCCCGGAAAGACGTGGACGGCTTTCACATCTCCAACGTCGGGCGGTTGGCCACCGGGCAGAAGGCCATGGTGCCCTGCACGCCGCTGGGTTGTCTGATGCTGCTGCGCGCGCATCATGGCTCGCTGGCCGGGGTGAATGCGGTCGTGATCGGACGGTCGAATATTGTTGGCAAACCCATGGCGCAATTGCTGTTGCGTGACAGCTGCACGGTGACCGTGGCCCATTCGCGCAGCCGCGATCTGGCGCAGATCACGCGGCGCGCCGATATCGTGGTGGCCGCCGTCGGTCGCCCCGAGATGATCATCGGGGATTGGATCGCGCCGGGGGCCACCGTGATCGACGTCGGCATCAACCGC
>JBGSJU010000363.1:0-3349 GCA_041741655.1 Rhodobacterales bacterium | reverse complement strand
CGCGGCACGCCCCGCACCGACAGGCCGAACAGGATGTTGTCGCGTACGGAAAAATGCGGGAACAACGCGTAGGACTGGAACACCATCGACAGGTCGCGGGCCACCGGCGGCGCATCGGTCACATCGCGCGCCCCGATCAGCACGCGGCCATCCGTGGGCCGGTCCAGCCCGGCAACCAGACGCAACAGCGTGGATTTCCCGCAGCCCGATGGGCCCAGCAGGGCGGTGAACTGCTGCGGCGCAAAGGTCAGACTGATATCCGCCAGCGCAACCGCCGTATCGAAACGACGTCCCACGCCATCAAGCGTGACAGAAGGCGTCGGCGACGCAATGTCGGCAGGAGCGGTCATATGGATGCCGCTACCCGACCAGCATGACACATATGTGACGTGGCGGCCAAATTTGGCACACCCGATTGGTCGAACCTGAGCCCCGCTGTCTGATGCAGCACCGCGTGGTCGCGGCGGGGGTGGCGTTCACTCTGGCGCACGAATTCCTGCGTGGCAATGCAGGCAGGTCTCGCCTATCATGCCGTCCAACGCGGCTGTGGGCATGCCCGCGCAACGCCGGGCAGATCGAGGCGGGGAAAACGATTTGGCAAATACGCTGACGGAAACGGCCTCTGCGCCGCGGGCATCCTCTGCGGTCATCCCGGCGCGCGTGCAGGCCGAAATCGCGCGCCGCGAAGAAGCCGCCGAGCGGCTGATCGGCTGGGTGCAACTGGCGCTGTTTGCGGCCTTTGCCACGCTCTATTTCATCAGCCCGCGGGCCGAAGGCGGCGGCGGGCCGGTGACAACGCCCTATGTGCTGGCGATCTATCTGGTGTTCACGCTGTTCCGGGTCTGGCTGTCCTACCGGATCGTGCTGCCGTCGTGGTTCACGGTGCTGTCGATCGTGGCGGATGTCAGCCTGTTATGCGGGCTGATCTTTTCGTTCCACATCCAGTACAACCAGCCCGCCGCCTTCTACCTGAAGGCACCAACCTTCGTTTACCTGTTCATCTTCATCAGCATCCGGACCCTTCGGTTCGAGCCGCGTTACGTCCTGTTGGCAGGGCTGATTTCGGCGCTGGGGTGGTTCATTCTGGTGGGCTACGCGCTGGCCTCGGACATGGGCCAGATGCACATCACCCGCAATTTCGTGGAGTACCTGACGTCGAACACCATCCTCTTGGGGGCGGAAATCGACAAGGGCATTGCCCTGCTGGGCGTGACCTTTGTGCTGACGCTGGCGCAATATCGGGCGCGGGCCGTACTGATCGATTCCATCCGCAGCGAATCTGCCGCGAAGGATCTGAAACAGTTCTTTGCCCCCGCCGTCGCCGATGCCATCACCGACGCGGCCAACCTGCCCAAGGCGGGCACATCGGAAACCCGCGATGCCTCGGTGCTGATCATCGACCTGCGGTCGTTCACCAAGACCGCCGCGATGCTGCCCGGCGAAACCGTGCTGGCGGTTTTGGGCCTGTATCAGCAGGCCGCGGTAACCGAAATCGAACGCCAGGGTGGCCAGATCGACAAATTCATGGGCGACGGCATTCTGGCCACGTTCGGTGCCGTGCAGCCCAATGAAACCCATGCCGCCGCCGCCCTGCGCGCCGCCCTGGCCTTGGTTGAGGCCATGGCGCGCATCGAACCGGACATCCGTACCGCGGGCTGGGACGGGCCGTTTCGGGCCGGCGTCGGCGTGGCTTCGGGCCGGTTGACCGTGGGGGTCGTCGGATCACAGAACCGGCTGGAATTCACCGTGATCGGCAACGCTGTCAATCTGGCGGCCAAGCTTGAAGGTGCAAACAAATCCGAAGGCACGCAGATTCTGACCGATGCCAGCACGTTTGATCTGGCCACGCGGCAGGGCTATGGCATGGCACCGGTCGATATCCGGCGCGGCCGCAGCGTTGCCGGCATCACCGACCCCGTCGATCTGGTGGTCTTGGCCTGAACCTTCTGCCGCTTCGGCGCAGGCTGGCCCAACAACAAGGACGTCGCCGTTTGGCCCTGTATCTGCCTCGGAACCTGCCCCTGCCATCCCGCATCCTGTTGCGGCGTACCCTGCTGAACCCGACGTGGTTGCGTCTGGCATCGGGGCTGGTGTTGTTCACCTTCGTGCTGGCCCATCTGATCAATCATGCGCTGGGTCTGGTGTCGCTGGAGGCGATGCAGGTGGGGCAGGACCTGCGCCGGGTCATCACCCGCAATCCGCTGGGCATGGCGCTGCTGATCACGGCGGCGCTGGTGCATCTGGGTCTGGGGCTTTTCCGGTTCATCACCGTGGACAGCGCGCGTCTGGGCGCGCGCAGCCTTGTGCAGCTTTTTTTCGGGCTGTTGATCCCGGTGCTGCTGATCCGGCATGTGCTGGGCACCCATGGCGTGACCCTGATGTTCGGGATCAAGGACACTTACGCCTATGCGCTGTGGGCGATGTGGCCGGGCGAGGCGATCAATCAGGCGGTGCTGATCACGCTGGTCTGGGTGCACAGCGGCATCGGCCTGCATTACTGGCTGGAAAGCCGCGACTGGTATCGCCGCACGCTGTGGCTGTGGCAGGGGCTGGCGGTGCTGATCCCGGCGCTGGCCTATGCCGGATTTGTCAGCGCCGGACGGCTGGCCGCGGTGCAGGGCAGCTATGAAAATCCGTTCCAGCCCGGGCAATATGACCAGTTCGTGCAGGTCGCGCGGACGTCGAAACAGGTTTACATGATGATCCTTGCGGCGTCGCTGGTGGCTTGGGGCGCGCTGCTGATCGCGAACCGGCTGGGGTCGCGCATCCGGATCAGCTATGTCAACGGGCCGACGGTCAATGCCCCGCGCGGGCTGTCGTTATTGGCGATCAGCCGGTTGCACCGGGTGCCGCATGCGTCGGTCTGCGGCGGGCGGGCGCGCTGTTCCACCTGCCGGGTGCGGGTGCTGGTCGGGCAGGACCAGTTGGCCCCGCCGTCCGATCAGGAAATGCAGGTGCTGCGCCGCGTCGGTGCGCCGGACAATGTGCGGCTGGCCTGTCAGGTCTATCCGACCGCGGCGCTGACGGTATCCACCCTGTTGCCGGCGACCGTCGATGTGACCCGCAGCGAAACCGCCGACAAATACCTGTGGGGCGTCGAACAGGAGGTCACGGTGATGTTCTGCGACCTGCGCGGGTTCACCAAACTGTCGGAGGGGCGGTTGCCCTATGACGTCGTGTTCCTGCTGAATCAGTTTCTGGGGCGGATGGCGGAAACCATCGAGGACAGCGGCGGCTATGTGGACAAGTTCATGGGCGACGGGATCATGGCGATCTTCGGCATGAACACCACGCCGGAAACCGGTGCGCGGCAGGCGCTTGCGGCGGCGCGCGCCATGGGGGGCGTGCT
>JBGSJU010000362.1:0-8563 GCA_041741655.1 Rhodobacterales bacterium | reverse complement strand
CGGGGCGCGCCGGAAAGGGTAACGGCGGCGTCGGACCCGGCAACACGCGGGCGGAGGCCGGGGCGTTCGGCTGGATCTGGGCGGCTTGCATGGCAGCCTCCGTTTGCGGATTGTTCAACTCCCGCAGGCTATGACTGATTCCACCAAGAATTGCCTAACGGGGTCGTCATGTCGCCAGCCGATGCACCTTTTGTGCGACCTGCCGCACCGCGCCCGCCCCGGTCTCGGCCCCTGCGCGCCGTCGTCGCCCTTGTTTTACGCGAAATTGCCACCGCGCAGGGCCGGGTTGCCGGTGGCTATCTGTGGGCCGTGGCCGAACCCGTGGCGGCCGTAGCCCTTCTGTCAATGGTTTTCGCCCTTGCCTTCACCGCCCCGCCCTTGGGTCAGGACTTTGCCCTGTTCTACGCCTCGGGCTATCTGCCCTTCATGCTGTATATGGATCTGGCGCAGAAAACCGGCGTTGCCCTGCGGTTTTCGCGGCCATTGCTGGCCTATCCGGCGGTCAGCTGGATCGATGCGATCATGGCCCGGTTCGTGCTGAACCTGTTGACGCAACTGGTCGTGATCACGGTGATCCTTGGCGGGCTGGCCGCATTGTCACCCGACCGGCTGGCGCTGCGGGCCGACCTTCTGGCGCAGGGGCTTGGGCTCGCGGCGCTTTGGGGTCTGGGCATTGGTACACTGAACGCGTTCCTGTTTGGCTGGTGGCCGATCTGGGAACGGCTGTGGTCCATCGCCACCCGCCCGTTGTTCATCATGTCCGGCATCGTGTTCCTGCCGGAAGCCGTTCCCGCCCCCTGGGGCATCTGGTTGCAGGCCAATCCGCTGGTCCAGTCCATCGCGTTGACCCGGTCCGGGCTTTACCCCGGCTATGATCCGGACTGGACCACACCCTTGCTGGCCGGCGTGACGGCCCTTTTGCCACTGGCACTTGGGTTGGCGTTGTTGCGGCGCCATGCGGCGCGCCTGCTGCATGAAATGTAGGGCGCTGAAACAGGAGGAATCAATCATCTGGAAAGAAGTGTCGTCTATTCAGAGCGGAGCAAACGACGCAGACGGAGGCGACATATGGGGCTGACACGGGACATCTGGTCTGGACGCCTGATCAAGGCAATTCGGCTATTCTGGCTGGATCGCGGACAACGGCATTATCGGCAATTGGCAAGTTCCAGTGGCCTTTTCGATCAGAAGTTTTATTTGCAATCGCATCCGACCCTGCATCCGTTATTCCGCGCCTTTCCCCTGCGACATTTCATCCTTTGGGGGGAACGGATGGGCCTGCAACCCAATCCCGGCTTTTCATCCGAGAATTACCTGCGTCTGAACCCCGATGTCGCCCGTGCGGGCGTGCCGGCGTTTCGCCATTTTCTGGAACGCGGCCAACAGGAAGGCCGACCCATCACGGCATCGGTTCTGGAGAACCTGCCGATGTGCGCCGTCCCCGTCCTGCGCTTCGACCCGGACCGGCCCAAGGCGCCACAGGCGATTGCCCTGCATCTGTATTACCCCGACCTTTGGCCGGAATTCGAACAGCGGTTGCTGGCGCTGGATTTTGCCTATGACCTGTTCGTCACGATCACCTGGCGCGGACCGGACAGCGACGCGTTGGCGGCACAAATCCGGGACCGGTTCCCGGCCGCCTTCGTTCTGGCGGTACCGAATCATGGGCGCGACGTCCTGCCGTTCTTCCGGCTGCTGAACGCCGGCGCGTTCGACGGGTATCGCGCGGTTTGCAAACTGCATTCCAAGAAATCGCCGCATCGCGTCGATGGGGACGCGTGGCGGCGCCATCTGGTGGACGGTGTGGTGCCGGACGCGAAGGCGCACGCCCTGCTGGACCGATTTCTGGCGGATCGCAGCGCCGCCATGCTGGTGGCGGATGGGCAGGCCCTGGACGTTGACAGCTGGTGGGGTTCCAATCGCGACATGACCCGGGATATCCTGCGCCGGATCGAATGTCAGGCGGCCCTGTCGGACATGCGATTTCCGGCCGGATCGATCTGGTGGGCCAAACCGGTCGTCATCGGCATGCTGAAGGCGCTGCGCATCACACCAGAGATGTTTGCGGCCGAACAAGGTCAGGTCGATGGCACGCTGGCCCATGCGCTGGAACGCGCCATGGGTGGGATCGTGCGGATGGCCGGGATGCGGGTGGCGCAAACCGGCGACCTGAAGGCGTCCGAACCGGCCCCACGCCCGGCCTTCGTGTCGGCCTTTTACCTGCCGCAATTTCACCCGATCCCGGAAAACGACCGCTGGTGGGGCAAAGGGTTTACCGAATGGCGTGCGGCCTTGCGCGGACAGTCGATGTTCGCGGGGCATCTGCAACCGATGCTGCCCGGCGATCTGGGCTATTATGACCTGCGCGCAACCGAAGTGATGGGCGCGCAACGTGCGCTGGCACGACAGGCAGGCGTGAACGCATTCTGTGTCTATTACTACTGGTTCGACCCCGCCCGCGTCCTGTCTGCGCCGCTTGACGGGCTGTTGCGGCGCCCGGACATCGACTTTCCGTTCTACCTGTGCTGGGCCAACGAAAGCTGGCGGCGCAACTGGGATGGCCTGTCGGGCGAGGTGCTGCTGGAACAGTCCTATGCCCCGGGGTTCGAAACCCGGCTGGCGGCCTCGGTCGCCCCCTACATGCGCGATGCGCGGTACATGCGTCCCGATGGCCGCCGCCCGCGCTTTGTGATCTACCGGCCCACAGACATGCCGGACCCGCGCACCAGCCTGCCGCGCCTGCGCGCCGCCTTTGCCGCCGAAGGGTTCGACGCGGTCGAATTGGGGGCCGTCGCCTTTCATGTCGATGACCGCACGTTTCCCGAAGATCTGGTGGATTTCTGGATTGAAATGCCGCCGCACCGTCTGGTGGGCGCCGAAGAGCTTTTGTTCGGCGGCCCCGCCGGCAATCGCATGGGTCAGGATGGACCTGCCGATGGTTTTGCCGGGTTGATCTATGACTACGCCGCAGTCGCGCGCAAATCCGTGCTGCCGCGCCATCGCCGCAGCCTGCCGTCGCGGACCATTGCCGGCATCATGCCGGGATGGGACAATACCGCGCGGCGCGGACCAAAGGCGCATATCGCGCTTGGCGGCACGCCGGCCGCCTATCGGGCCTGGCTGGACGATCTGTGCCGGCATGCGCTCGTCGGGTCCTATCGTCAGGAACTGTTCATCAACGCCTGGAACGAATGGGCTGAAAAGGCCGTGCTGGAGCCATCGGAAACCTTTGGCCAGTTGTATCTGGACATGACGCGCGCGGTGTTGCGCGATGGCTAGGGTTCTGTTCCATGTCGGTACGCACAAGACCGGCACCACGGCGTTGCAGAATGCCTTTGATGCCAACCGCGATCTGCTGGCGCAGCATGGCGTGATCTATCCGCGCGTCGGACGCCACAGTGGCCATCACGGATTGCTGACCGACTGGATTGCGCTGCCCCCCGCCTACAAAAGCCCCGAAGGCGGCATGGCCGGCCTGATCGCCCTCGCCCAGCAATGGCGCGACACCGATGTGACGCTGATCGTGTCGAGCGAGGAGTTTTCGCGCGGCGGCGGGCCCGGGGGAACCGTTGACATGGCCCGGTTGCGCGACGTCTTTGCAGGGTGGGAAACGGTTCAGGTGCTGTGCCTGTTGCGCAGCCAATGGCAGTTCCTGCAAGCGGTCTATCTGGAAATCGGTCGCGCGCGCTTGCCGCCGCCGCCACCGGTTCTGGTCGAGGCCGCGGTGACAACCGGTATGGTTGATGGCCTGTGGTGCGATTATGGTCGCCTGCTGGAACACCTGCACCGCGGATTTCACCCCGATGAGGTTCGGTTGCTGCCCTTTGACGCGGTCGTATCGCGGCCAGACGGCGTGATCGGTGCGGTGCTGGATCTGCTGGGGGTGGACCTGCCCGCGGATGATCGTCGCCGGATCGTCGCCCACCGCGCCAACCACTCGCCTGATCCCTTGTCCACCTGGGCCAGTTTCACGGTTGCCGAAGGCCATTTGCCGCCCGCCGCATTGCGCGACGCGGCCCTGACCGCATGGACCCTGGAATACGGGCGGGACCGCCGTGGCTGTCTGTTCACGCGCGCGGAAATCGACCGGTTGCGGCTGCGATTCGTGCCGGTGAATGCCGACCTGCCCTGTGCCCTGACGTGGAATGCCCCTGATCCCGCCACGGTGTTCCGTGACGACCTGCAACCCGACTTCTGGATCCGTCTGGCGCGCCGCGTCCATTTTGCCTGACCGCGGTCCCTGGCATTTCCGGATCAAAACAGGACAAACGCAATCCGGACCGCGCTGATATCCCCGCCACCAGCGGCGATGCGGCCCATCGCTGCCCGCAGGTCCACTTTGCCGGGGGACGCACGGGCCCACCGTTGCGATTGGGCAGCTGTGGATTGCGGTGCCGCGTCGTCCCGCTTTACAGGCTGGATCAGGTGGCCTAGGCCGGTCGCTGCCAAAACGCTGCCAAATCAGGGGGACGACCGCGATGGCGCGATCATTGTTCGGAACGGATGGCGTGCGGGGGCGCGCAAACGATTGGCCGATGACGGCCGAGGTTGCGCTGCGGCTGGCGGCAGCGGCGGGGCGGCATTTCCGCACCGATACCGGCGTGCACCGGGTGGTCATCGGCAAGGACACGCGCCTGTCAGGCTACATGCTGGAAACGGCGCTGACCGCGGGCTTTACCGCCACCGGCATGAACGTGTTTCTGCTGGGTCCACTGCCGACGCCGGGGGTTGGCTGGCTGACCCGATCCTTGCGCGCGGATCTGGGCGTGATGATTTCGGCCAGCCACAATCCGGCAGATGACAACGGGATCAAGTTTTTCGGCCCGGACGGGTTCAAATTGTCGGATGATGACGAGGCCGGCATCGAGCGGCTGTTCACCGACGGCGTCGCGCTGGCGCAACCCCATCACATCGGGCGCGCCAAACGGATCGACGACGCGCTGGGGCGCTACATCGAATATGCCAAGACGACATTTCCCAAAGGGCTGCGGCTGGACGGGCTGAAGGTGGTGCTGGATTGCGCCAATGGTGCCGCCTATCGCGCGGCGCCGGCGGTGCTGTGGGAACTGGGCGCCGAGGTGATTTCCATCGGCGTGGCCCCGAACGGGTTCAACATCAACGCCGATTGCGGATCGACCCATCCGGAGGCCGCCATCGCCAAACTGCGCGAAACCGGGGCGCATCTGGCCTTGTGTCTGGACGGGGACGCAGACCGCCTGATCGTGATCGACGAAAACGGGGCGATTGCCGATGGCGATCAGATCATGGCGTTGATCGCCACCCGCTGGACCAAGTCCGGCATGCTGAAGGGCGGCGCGCTGGTTGCGACCGTGATGTCGAACCTTGGTCTGGAACGGCACCTGAACGCCATAGGCGTCGGGCTGGAACGCACGCAGGTCGGGGATCGCTATGTCGTCGAACGGATGCGGGCGGGCGGGTTCAACCTTGGCGGCGAACAATCGGGCCATATCGTGATGACCGACCATGCCACCACCGGTGACGGGTTGGTGGGTGCGTTGCAGGTGCTGGCGGCGATGGCCGAAACGGGTTTGACGGCGTCAAAACTGTTGCAGGTCTTTACGCCTGTGCCGCAACAGTTGAAGAACATCCGCTTTGCGCCCGGAGATGATCCGCTGTCTTCGGACCGCGTTCAGGCCACCATCGCGGCCGCAACTCAGGCCCTGAAGGGCACCGGCCGGGTTCTGGTGCGGAAATCGGGCACCGAACCCCTGATCCGCATCATGGCAGAGGCCGAGGATCGCCAGCTGCTGGAGCACACCATCGCGACGATCGCGACCGCGATCTTGGCCGCAGGCACCGCATGACGCCATGGTTGTCCCGGTTGATGGGTAGCAAACCGCGGGGAAAACGGGCTTCCACACCGCCCGATCCCCGGCCACACCTGCTGCCTTTGACACCGGAATTCGCCTTTGTCGCCATTGGCGATGTGCACGGGCAGGACGCGCTGCTGGCGGCCTTGCTGGACCGGCTGGCCACCGAAACCCCCGGACTGCCGCAGCTGTTTCTGGGCGATGTGATCGACCGTGGACCGGCCAGCGCGCAGGTGTTGCGGCGGCTGTTCGCGCAGCGCGCCGAAGTGTTGTGCCTGCGCGGCAATCACGAAACCATGATGCTGGATTTTCTGGCCGATCCGGTGCGGCGCGGGCCAGCCTGGCTTACCCATGGCGGGGCGCAGACCCTGACCAGTTTCGGCATCGCTTCGCCCGACCCGCGATCCCGTCCCGCGCTGATGACGGCGGCGGCCGCCGCCCTGTCCGATGCGCTGGGGCCTGACATGCTGGGTTGGCTGCGGGACTGGCCGACGTGGTGGGGCACCAACAATGTGGTGTGCGCCCACGCCGGGTTCGACCCGTCCCGCCACCCGACGCAGCAGCCCGATCGCGCCATGATCTGGGGCGATCCCGCCTTTCTGACCACCGAGCGCATCGATGACCTGTGGATCGTGCACGGCCACTGGATCACGCCCGACCCGCGCCCGGGGCAATCCCGTATCCCGGTCGATACCGGCGCCTATGCCACCGGGCTTCTGACGGCGGCGGTCATCGAAACCGGGCGGATGCGGTATGTGTCCGTCGGGCCGTAAGGCGCCCGCCTGTCAGACAATCACGGCTTCGGGCACCTGATCGCCAACACCGAACACGCGCTTGTAGCGGGCAATCTCGTCTGCCGGACCCATCGCCTTGTTGGGGTTGTCGGACAGTTTCACGGTGGGCCGCCCGTTCGCAGACACCGCCTTGCAGACAAGGCTGAACGGCGCCAGCCCGTCGCCCGGCACCAAGCCGCGGAAATCATTGGTCAACAGCGTGCCCCAGCCGAAACTGACCCGCGCGCGGCCGCGAAACCGGTCCGCAAGCGACACGATCCGGTCCACGTCCAGCCCGTCGGAAAAGATGATCAGTTTCTCGCGCGGGTCCTCGCCCCGCTGGTGCCACCATGCGATGGCGGCTTCGGCCCCATCTTCGGGCGCACCCGAATCGATGCGGATGCCGGTCCAGCCGGCCAGCCAGTCGGGGGCGCGATCCAGAAAATTGCGGGTGCCGAACGTGTCCGGCAGGATCACGCGCAGGTTGCCGTCATGTTCGTCCTGCCAGTCGGCCAGCACCTGATAAGGGGCCTGCGCCAGTTCGGCATCGTTCCGCGCCAAGGCGGAATAGACCATCGGCAGTTCATGCGCGTTGGTGCCGATCGCCTCGATGTCGCGCCGCATCGCGATCAGGCAGTTCGAGGTGCCGATGAATTTCGACCCCAGACCTTCGATCATCGCCTGCACGGACTGGTCCTGCCACAGGTAGCTGTGCCGCCGCCGCGTGCCAAAATCGGCGATCTTCAACCCTTCGACGCTGCGCAGGCGTTCGATTTTTTCCCACAGCTTGGTGAGGGCGCGGGCATACAGCACCTTCATCTCGAACTGGCCCATCCGGTCCAGAACGGCGCGCGACCGCAATTCCATCAACACCGACAGCGCGGGAATTTCCCACAGCATCACCTCGGGCCAGCGGCCTTCGAAGGTCAGTTCGTATTGGCCGTTGCGCTTTTCCAGATGATAGGGCGGCAGGCGCAGCCCCTCCAGCCATTCCATGAAATCGGGCCGGAACATCTGGCGCTTGCCGTAGAACATGTTGCCACGCAACCATGTCGACTCGCCGCGCGACAGCGACAGGCCGCGGATATGGTCCAGTTGTTCGCGCAATTCGCCTTCGTCGATCAGGTCGGCCAGACGGATGTCATGGCTGCGGTTGATCAGCGAAAAGGTGACGACGGTATCGGGCTTGTGGCGGAAAACCGACTGGCACATCAACAGCTTGTAGAAATCGGTGTCGATCAGCGAGCGGATGATCGGGTCGATCTTCCACTTGTGGTTCCACATGCGCGTGGCGATGTCGATCATGGGGTGCTCCACCGTTGCAGGCCGCGCCAGTCTTGGCTGCAAGGCGCAGGCGGGGCAAGGGGGGTCGCACCGCTAGCCGGATGGCGCCCATTGCACGGCGGCCACCGATGGCGCCCCGGTCGCCAGCATTACCAGCCGGTCAAACCCCAAGGCGACGCCCGCCGCAGGCGGCATGTTCGCCAGCGCCGCCAGAAAATCCTCGTCCAGCGGGTAGCGTTCGCCATACAGGCGTTCCTTCAGGTCCATGTCGGCCACGAACCGCGCGCGCTGTTCCACCGGGTCGGTCAGTTCGCCAAAGCCATTCGCCAGTTCCACGCCGCAGGCATAAAGTTCGAACCGTTCCGCCACGCGGGGATCATCGGGCGCGCGGCGCGCCAGCGCCGCTTCGGACGCAGGGTAGCGGTCAAGGATGGTGGCGCGGCCATGGCCCAGATGCGGTTCCACCTTGTCCACGATCAGCTTGGAAAAGATGTCGGACCACGTGTCGTCATCGGCAGATCGCAGCCCCGCCGCGAGTGCCGCAGCCCGCAGGGCGGCCGTATCCCCCGTGCCGTCATCGCGGATCGTTGCCATCAGGTCGAAGTCCGCATGACGGGCCAGCGCATCCGCGACGCCGATCCGTTCCGGCGTCGCCTGCGGATCGCAGGTGGCATC
>JBGSJU010000361.1:0-2314 GCA_041741655.1 Rhodobacterales bacterium | reverse complement strand
CTCGCGGTGGCGCGCCCGCGGATCACGCCGACAACGCCGGTGCGACCGATGCCGGTCACCACCTCGTCACAGCCGAATGCGCGCAGCTTTTCGGCGACGATGGCGGCGGTGCGGTGGGTTTCAAACAGAATCTCGGGGTGTTCGTGCAAATCACGGCGCCATGCGGTGATTTCATCGTGCATTTCTGCAAGGCGGTTCTTGACGGGCATAACGTGTCTCCTGTTCAGCGGGGCATGCGGCGTTCAACGAGTTCGGCGAAAAAGCTGGCCCCATAAGGCGCGGCCGTATCGTCGAAATCATAGGCGGGGTGGTGGCACTCGGCGGTATCGCCATTGCCAAGGAAGATGTAGGCGCCGGGGCGCGCTTGCAGCATATAGGAAAAATCCTCGGCGGGCATGATGGGAGGGGTGTTGCGATCGACCTTGCCGGGGCCGGCGACGGTTTCGGCACAATCGGCGGCAAAGGCGGTCTGATCGACATGGTTGATCGTCGGCGGGTAGCCGCGGGTGTAGGTAATCGCGGCTTTCGCACCATGGGCGGTGGCAATGCCATCCACCAGCGCCTTGACCTGCGCTTCGATTGCGTCGCGCACGCCCGGGTCGAAACAACGCACCGTGCCGCGCAGTTTCACCGTCTGGGCGATGACATTATGGGTGTCGCTTTCGGTCAGGAAGGTGGCGACCGTGAGGACCGCATGTTCCACGGGATCGACATTGCGCGACACGATGGTGTTCATCGCCAGCACGATCTGGCTACCCAACACCACCAGATCGATCGCCTTGTGCGGCACGGCGGCGTGGCCACCCTTGCCGGTCAGGCGGATTTCAAACTCGTCCGCGGACGCCATCTGCGGTCCGGGCCGGATCGCGAACTGGCCCAACGGCAGGCCCGGCGAGTTGTGCAGGCCATAGACCTCGTTCACGCCCCAGCGGTCCATCACCCCGTCCTCGACCATCTTCAGCCCGCCCGCGCCGCCCTCTTCGGCGGGCTGGAACAGCAGCACCGCCGTGCCATTGAAGTTACGGGTTTCACACAGGTATTTCGCCGCTCCCAGCAACATCGCGGTATGGCCATCATGGCCGCAGGCATGCATTGCGCCGGGCGTCTTCGACGCATAGGGCAGCCCGGTGATTTCCGACATCGGCAGCGCATCCATGTCGGCGCGCAGCGCGATGGCCCGCCCCGAAGCGGCAGATTGCCCACGAATCACACCCACGACACCCGTGATGCCGATGCCGGTCACCACCTCGTCACAGCCGAATTCGCGCAGCTTTTCGGCCACGGTGGCGGCGGTGCGATGCACGTCGAACATCACTTCGGGGTGTTCGTGGAAATCGCGCCGCCACGCGGTCATGTCAGCGCTCAGTTCGGCGATGCGGTTCTTGATCGGCATGGTGGGCTCCGGTTCAGGTCAGGGTTTCGCCAGCCGCATCTCGGCCAGCGTGGCAAAGAAACTGGCCCCGGCGGGGATGATGTCGTCGTTGAAGTCATAGGCCGGGTGGTGCAGGTCGGCACTGGCCCCGTTGCCGATCCAGACATAGGCGCCGGGGCGCACCGCCAGCATGTCGGCGAAATCCTCGGCGGCCATGTCCGGGGCCATGTTGGTGCGCACATCGCCCATAACCCGGCGGGCTGCATCTGCGGCGTGACCGGCGGCGGCGGTGTCATTCACCACAGGATCGACGCCGCGGAAATAATCCACCGTCGCAGTCGCGCCATAGGCGGCGGCGGTTGCCGCGGCCAGCGTTGCGATGCGGTCACGCAGCATCGGGCGCAGCGCGGTGTCGAAAAACCGCGTCGTCCCGAGCAGGATGACCTGATCGGGGATCACGTTATAGGCGGTGCTGTCGGATTGCATCGCGCAGACCGACACCACCACCGGCTGGTGTGGATCGATGTTGCGGCCCGGGATCGACGGCATCGCCACGATGATCGCGGCCGCCGCCAGTGTGGTATCCACCGCCAGATGCGGGCGCGCGCCATGGCCGCCCTTGCCCTGCACGGTAATCTCGAACCCATCTGCCGCTGCCATCATCGGCCCCGGATGCACGGCAAACTGCCCCGGTGCCAGCCCGGGCCAGTTGTGCAGGGCATAAACCTCATCGACCGCGAATTCCGTCAGCACCCCATCGGCCAGCATGGCCTGCGCGCCGCCGCCGCCTTCTTCGGCCGGTTGGAACAGCAACACGACGCGGCCCGCGAAGGCGCGGGTTTCCGCCAGATAGCGCGCAGCGGTCAACAGCATGGTGGTGTGCCCGTCATGGCCGCAGGCGTGCATCCGCCCCGGGATGGTGGACGCATGCGGCATCCCGGT
>JBGSJU010000360.1:0-12905 GCA_041741655.1 Rhodobacterales bacterium | reverse complement strand
TCCTGCTGCACAACGCAAAGCCGAAGCCCTTTGTCTGGAGCAAGACAGCCGATGACATCATCGCCCGCGAACGCCGTGCGCTTGATGCCCTCGACGAAATCAGGGGAAATCGGTAGCAACCGTCTGACTCAGAACACTAGCCGCCTTCAGGCGCGACAAAGCGTAGGCTCGCATGCATCAGGCTGCGCGGATGGGACTGAATGGCTGCGGCAATTGCCGCTCCGGTAAGCTTGATGCGCGTCTGGGCCATAAGAACGGCCAGCGTCGCGCGGCGTTCGTCGGCTTCGACCTGACCGCGCAGGGCATTGACCATGCTTTGGTTGTCCACCCTGCCGCGCGCCGCAGCGCGGTTGCGGAACACTTGGGACAGCGTCCCGCTTTCCGCTTCGATCACTTTCTTGCGGGCGGTCCATGCCGTTATCGCGTGGCGCAGATCCTTGGTTCGCAAATCCCTCAGCTCGGCGTCGATCGCGCTGACGTGTTGGCTGCAGACCGCCGCCGCCGGAGTAAGCAGTCTTTGCATCCGGCCTTGAATGCGGCTTTTGTCGTCCGGATCGGGCCTTGCGCGCAGCAGCATTGCGGTCTGTCGTTGATCAAGCGGGTGCCAGCCTTCCTTAGTCAGGACCGAGGCCATGGCCGAAAAGCGGGTGGGCATCAGGGATTGGATCCAGCGGTGGTCGGCGGCAAGGCCTTCGTCCAGCCGCGCCAGATAACTTTGCCGGGCCGTGGCTCCGAACCAATCGAGGGCCGCGGCAAATTCCTTTGCAACCCCGGAATGCGGCGATTGGAGGGGGTGGCTGGCCGCAAGAGTGACCACAATCGGCTGACCGTCCCAAGCCAGCGCCGGATGGGTTGCGCCGACCCTGATGACCAACTCGCCCTGCGGCTGGACGGAGAAGTTCGGGCCGCCCAAGCCCAGCCAGCCTTGGCATAGCCCGTCGTAAATGCTGTCGCCATGGTCAAAGAAACGCAGGTCGCGCGTTTGGGTGCCGGCGGCATTGAACTGCACAAAGCGGTGGGGCGGCACCGCCATATGTTTGCGCCGCACCAGCAGCGCCACCTTGTCATCCCATTCGTGACCCTGTGCCATATCGGTCAGCAGGAAGGGCGGTTCGGTTTTTCCAGACGCATACCAAAAGCCCGAATACCGGCGCGGCGGATCGGATTTGTCGGGGCGGCCGGGTTCATAGAGAAAACCGCCCGCTTTTGCGCAGGCACGCAGCCAGTCGTCATTCGCCGCTTCGACCCGCTCAGCCGCGCTGGTTTCGTGCTCATCGGCAAGGTACAGGCGATCTGCGATGTCGCCGACGCGGTCAGCCAATGCCTGCACCTGCGCCCTGGCCAATGGCGCGAAATGGTCAAGGTGTGAGACAAGGCCGCGCCCGGCCCAAGTTGCATTCAGGTCGGACAGGCGTGCCAAGGCTGCGCCTTTGCCGGTCTCGGGATGGGTCAGAAGCTGGGCAATCAGTTGGTTGACCTCGGTCCAGATCTCTTCCGACACCGGAGGCAGCGGGCTGTCAAATACCCCCAGCGCGCCAAGGGCGTTTGACAGCCCCTCTTCTGGCGAGCCGCGCATGACTAGCCGCCAAAGTCGGATGCGTGCGGGCATGTGATGGTCATGGCGTGCGGCACGGATCGAACCCTGGCTAAGCCGGTCGATCCGCCCGATCAGCTGATCTACGGCCTGCGGGTCCCAAGGCATGCTGTAAAAGATCATGTTGCGGGCGCTGTGTTGAAGGTTCAGCCCGGCTTGGATCCAGTCGCCGATCAACAGGATGCGCGCAGGGCCCTGAACAAAGGGTTCGATCGCTTGTTGCATGGCGCGGATGTCTTCAAAGCTGCTCTCGCTGGCCGCCATCGACCGGCGCAGGGCCGCGATACCGTCTGGGGCCAAGTCGGGAAAGTAGCGCGGCAGGACGGCTTGCAGCATGTCGATGGTGCCCGCATCCCCCGCCACGACGACAATCTTTTCCGGCGCGCGGGCGGGTTTCCCAGTGCGTTCTCGGTCCTTTTCGGCACCAAAGATGCCTGCAAGAATATCCGTCAAGGCCTCAAGGCGGGAGTCGCCGAAATCTTCCAACGCGTCTTTGCGCACCTGCACCATACCCGGAACCGCGCGTTCAAATCGGTCGATGGCGTCGCGCACCGAACGGCGCGAGCGAAGCAAACCGCGCACTGTGGTCCAGGGTGCGGCATCAAGGCTGGGCGCGGTTTCCCCATCACCTCGGGTGCGCCCTGCAATAAGCGTCTGGATCAACCTCAGACGGCCGATTTCCGAGGCGTTCGGGTCAAACAGGCAAAGCTGGTTGTCGCGGGCAGGGAAATATGCCCCCCAATCCGCCCTCGTCTGCCGGGTGATGCGGCGGGTCGGCGCCTCGCAGCGGTAAGCGATGGACCCTTCGTTAGAAATGACGTCCGAGGGCAGGCCAACCAGCGCCTGCGCGGCTTGCAGTTCCCGTTGTTCGATAAAGGCCGTGGCGGACATGCCCAAATCTTGGGCCAGACGGGCCTTTTCCGGTTCCAAGAGCCTAAAGATAATGTCGCGCCAAACTGGATCGCCCAGCCGCGGCGTGGCCGACAGCACCAGCAGCTGGCGATAGGCCGCTTCGTCGTTGCGGCTTTCGTCGGCCTTTTGGCTAAGGCGGTCGAGCACCTCGCGCGGCAGGGATTGCGGCTCGTCGATCACCAGCATATGCTGGCGCACCGGATCCAGCCAGTCGGGATGATCGGCAATGTCACGGGGCCGCAGCAAAAGTGCGCTGGCCGTGCGGTGGCGCGCGGCGGGATGGTCATCGTCGGCGCGCTCAAGCCCGGCTGCCCCGGCCTCAAGCCAAGCCTGCATCCGGGTGCGGTCAGTGTCATCGACGACATGGCCTAGGATATGCCCCCGGGTCCAAAGCTCTTCGTGCCACTGCGCCAACAGGCGTTCGGGGGCGACGATGGCGGTTTGATGGGCGGGGTCGGCGCTGCGCAGCGCGTTCAGCACCATGATCGCTTGAATGGTTTTGCCAAGCCCCACCTCGTCGGCGATCAGATGTCGAACGCGCTGATCCGACAGGATATGGGTGACGGTGGCCAGTTGGAACGGCAAGGGTTCGGCGGCGACGCCAAAGGTCGCCCCCATGGCCAGCGCCCCGCGCTCGGCCCTGCGGCGCAGGGCATGGGCGGTGGCAATGAAGACGTGGTAGGGATCAAAGCTGTGCAGATCAGACATGGGGCATCATCCTGTCCGCCGCAGCACGTTCGGCCCGGCCCAGTCGCAGCGCGACATAGCGAATTGCCCGCGCAGTGTGGCGATCGGACAAGAGCCGCGCCAGATGGTCACGCCAGGCTTCGGTTTCCAGCAGTTGGTTGGGGGCAAGCCACAGCAGCAGTCCGCTCCTCAGCACCTGTGGTCCGACCCAGTCGATCCCGGCGGTTCGGCTGATATCCATGTGGCACCGGGTCAACAGGCTGACCAGATCATCATCGGACAGCCGGGCATAGGTCGTCGCTTGCAAGGATTCCCAACGGCTTTCGGGCAAGATCAGGTGCCGGAATGGCGACTGCGCTTGCAGGGTCCAGCTGCGGTCTGACAGTCTTTGCCAGCGATCGGCGGGCGAATAAGCATCGCTCTCCTCAAGCGCCGGTTCGCCGCAGAGTTCAAGGCTCGCCGACAGATCGGAATAGGCCGCATCCACCGCTGCATCTAGCAACGCCGCCTCGTCTTCGGTCAGCGCTGGTCCGGGCGCGCGATCGGATGGGTTGAAAGATGCCAACGCATGAGCAAAGCGTTGGGTCAGGGCATCTAGCAAGAGTGGCTGGTCTTCATGCGCGATCTGGGGAAACTCGGGGCCCAAGGCCAGCCCATCGGCCGCAGCACCTTCAGCCATCTGGCGGGCAAGGCTGTCGGGGCGGCGGCGGTCCTGTGCCTCGGCGGACAGCCAGTCTTGGCCACAAAGGGCTACAAGAAGGCTGTCTTCAAGAAACCGCACAATCTCCGTGCGCCGCGCATCAACCAGAAAGCTTGACGCCACGGCCGACGTCCAGGCTACCAGCGCTTCGCAAAGTGCTGCCAGCCCGTGTTTGTCGCCAATCGGAGCAACCGAACGGGCCAGAGCCAAGGGCGCGGGCTGGGCCGACTGACCGAAAAGCAGGGCCTTGCCCTCGATCAACCCAGCCCGCAGAGCCGCAAGGCCGGGCACATCGGGCAAATAAAGCCGAATGTCGTCCACAGCTTCGGGATGGTTGGCACCATCTTGGCTCAATAGCGGGGCCAGCGCCCGCGCGCCTAGACCCGGCCCGATAAACGCCCCATCCCTGGTCGTATCTTCGTCCCTATCTTCTTCGTTATCAGCGCGCCAGGCGATTTGCCCCGGCACGCGGTCTAGCTCTTGTGGTCGCCGGGGCAGCGGGAATTTAAACTCTCCCAGCCCGGGCACTTTGACGGTCAGGGTCCACCATGCCTCTTCATAAGCGGCCGCCTGATAGGCCGCGGCGCGCAGCTCTTCCAATTCGGGGGCGGCAAAGGTCAGGCGGGCGGGCAGGCCAGGCAGGGCGAAGTCTTGCCGGGCAAGTGCTGCACCGTTGCGGGCCAAACCGATTTGCAGGATGACCGCGCCAAGCGCCACCGGACTCGCGAAAGACAAGACCAAGGCCCCCGACCTCAGGTCAGCAAGGCTGGGCTGCGCGGGACGCGCATTGCAGGCGAAGGCACGCGGGGCAGCGGATGGGTCGGAGTAGGGGGCGATTTCCCAGGTTTCCGCCAAGCCGCTGACCTGTCCGCCTGCCTGCAAATGCAGCGCGATGGCGCCGTCAGAGGCAGGCAGCATTGCAACATCGCCAAGCGCCATGACCGTCCCCACGCTGGCCGCGGTCGCGCCGGGTTTGCCAAGGCTGACCTGCAGTCCCGCACACATCGCCCGCAGGAAAAGTGGCGTGTCGGCGGGGGGCATCAGGCGGATGCCGTCACGGACAATGCGACCCGCACAGGCAAACTCGGCCAGATGCGAGTTGGCCAAACGCACCCCCGCTTCGGTCAGGGCTATGCGGCAGGTGCTGGCCTCGGCCACCCAGGCCAAAATGCCGTTTGGGCAGTCCAAAACCTGCGCCCCGGCGGGCCTTGCCGGGCCGTCCGGGCGGTCTTGCAGGATTTGCAGCACCTGCTCGTCGGGGTGCACCACATCGTTTCGGCCAAGCGCCGCCAAAAGCCCGCCTGTTTCGGCCCAGCGAAAAACCGAGGGCAGTGCGGGGGTCAGGGCCGACAGAAGATCTTCAGCGCTGTCAGAGCGGCCTGACAGATGAATAAGGGCGGGCGAAAACGCGCGCCCGATGTCGGGCAGGGCCAGGATGGCCCCCTGTAGAAAGTCGCGCAGAAACACCCGATTTTGGGCCTGCCCTGCAATGGTCAATAGCGCGCTTTGGCTGTCGGGGACCGCTTCGCCTGACTTGGGCCCCTGCAGCCAAAGCCCATCCAACACGGGTATGCCCCCACCATCAACGCCGGTCCGGGAAGAGACAGAGACGGAGGCCAGCCAAGTCGCTTTTGGGGGCATTGCGGCGGATTTGCGGGACGGGTTGCGCAGCACGCGGCGCGCCTGACGCAAGACCTGGCGGCATTCGGCATCCATCCGGATATCCCGCCCGATCCGCGCCAGCGCCCTGGATTCCAGCCGGGCCGCACTTTCCTCGCCAGTCAGCAGGCTGCGCCCCAGGGCAATAGCCAGCGTCCGGTCTTCCAGCCAGTCCGACAACCGCCCGGACCACAGCCCCCCGGCGATGCCGACCAGCCGTTGGTAGAACTCGTCGTCATCAAGACCCGGTCCGCCCATCTGCGCCACCTTGCCAAGCGCGGCGGCCAGGGGGCGGTGTATCTCCAGCGGCGCCAGCGCGTTGCGGATCGGCCAAGCGATGTTGCTGTAGTTGCGGGCCCAATCGCTGCGGTGTGGCTGGGGCGTGCCAAGCTGCTGGCTAAGCCGCTCAAACAGCGCGCGGACGGCCAAACGGTCGGCCCCTGATATCACCACCCCCAAATCGCGCGACAGACGGGGCCAGAATTCGGTGCCCGTGCCGCGATAGCCATAGCCGGTTTCGGTGATCGCCACGGCGAGTGGCAGGGTTGCATTGGGCCAGCGCGCCGGTGCAAGGCCTTCCATCCGGGCATGTGTGCCGACCAGGCGGAGCATTTCGGCCAAAGCCTCCGGGTCGAGCCCATGTTCGATAAGGAAGACCGGATCGGTGCCGCGCTGGCTGCGCAGGGCCTGAAATTGCGTAACAAGCGCTTGGTCAAACTGTCTGAGCAACTCTAACGCAGGACCAAACATAATCATCCAAATCCGTTTGAGTCAGTTTGGGTGGCGCGCGGAAACTTGTCAATAAGCCCTGAAAAAGGCTTGATTTTCGTCCGCGGGCTGTATCCAGTACTGTATGTTCCCACCCTCGCCGGTCAGCCCGGTCGGGGCCAGGACGGCTATGATATTGTTTGGCGGTCGATGCATTTTCACAAACTCCTTGGTCCTGTCCGCCCGCAGCCCGAATTTGAGGCCGAGACCACAGCACTTGAACGCATGATGGCAGCTTTGGCCCAGTCGCGTGCCCCTGCGACGCCCGATATGGCCGACGCGGTTTGCGCCTATACCACCTCTGCGCCCTACATGCCTGTAAAGGAAGCCACCGCATGGTTGGCAGGGCTGCTTGGCTGGCACGAGGCTTGGCGCAGCCGCGCCGCGACGATTGCGGATGAGATTGTGGCGGCGCTTTTGGCGGTGGGGGTGTTTGGCACGGGCGTGGGGTTTGGCCATTTGCTTTTGGTGCCACGTGCGCCGCGCTGCGTGCTGGTGCCGGGTGTTGGGTCGGTTCATCTGGCCGCTCGTCCCGTTGCGACAAATGCTGGACAAAATGCCGACCAGCAGCAGGGCGCGATTCCTGGCGGGCTTTTCAAGGCGGCGGATGTGGGCGAAGAGGTGATCTCTTTTGCCGAGGCGATCGGCCTGCCGCCTTTGGACGAGGAGATGCTTGACGCCTTGTCCGGGACCATTGTGCAGGCCCGTGCTGGGGTGGCGTTGCGTGATCTTGGCGCGGATTGGCAAAAGCGCCTGGCAATCTTGTGCTGCGGTTTTGATACTGCGCACGGCTTGTGGCGGATGGACGCCACGCGGGCGGCGGCGGTTCTGGCTTGGGCGGGTCTTGTGCCCGATATAGAGCCAGGCAAAGCCCAGGATCCTGATCAGGCCTTGGTCATTTCCCTGCCTGTGGACCGACGCGCCATCGTGACCGCGGGTCCGGGCAGCGGCAAGACCCACGTGGTCTGCCAGCGCCTTGCACAGCTTTTGGATGCGGGAACCGCGGCACCTCGGATGTGGCTTTTGTCCTTTACCCGGGTTGCCGTGGAGGAACTGCGCGACCGGATTGCCGCTGAAATCAACCGCCCCGACGAAGCCCGCGCGCTGAATGTTGCGACCTTTGACTCATTTGCTAACCGTTTGCTGAATGCTACCCTGCCTGCTGGGGCCCAACGCACCTCAGGTCACGATGCGGCGGTGCACGCGGCTTTGCAGATGCTGCGTGATCCACCTGCCGCTGTGACAGGCTTTGTTGCAGGCCTTGCCCATGTTGTGATTGACGAAGCGCAGGATATGCGGGGCGACAGGCTTGATCTGATGCGGGCCTTTCTTGAGCTTTTGCCTCCCGGTTGTGGGGTGACTATCCTAGGAGATGCGGCGCAGTCGATCTATGGGTTTTCGACGAGCCCGGTGAGGGATTCTGCTTTGCACAGCTTGTTGGACCCAATGCCCGGCTATGCGACAATGACGCTCGGCACCGATCACCGGACCCGCAATCCCGGGCTGGCGGACTTCTTTGTCGCAACCCGTGCCACTTTGAATGCCAAAGGGCAAAGCGGGCATGAGATCTATGCCCTCACCCGCCAAAGCATCGAGCGCTTTGCAACGCCCGCGCCACGCGGGGTGCTTGACCCGGTTTTGCCTCCCGGGCAGGGCAGCATGGTGCTGTTCCGCGGGCGGCGCGCAATCTTGTCGGAAGGTCATCGGTTGATGCGGGCCGATGTCGCCTTCCGGCTGCGCCCCTCGGGGCATGGCGATTTGATTCAGCCCTGGATTGGCGCAGCTCTGGCTGGGTTGCCGGGCGGCGCAATGGTGCCTTTGGCCGAGATCGCGGCGCGTATTGAAGGAGTGCAGGCCGTTCTTCAGGGCCGCGATCTGGATCAGCTTTGGTCCGAGTTGAACCACCTTGCGGACAGCCCCGGCGCGCAGTTGGACATGTCACGTTTGCAACGACGGCTGGGCCAGTCGCTGCCACCGCGCCTGTTGCGGCGGTTTCTTGGCCATGCGGGTCCGCTTTTGGGCACGATCCACGGGGCCAAGGGGCTAGAGGCCGACGCTGTGCTGTTGATGCTGCCCTATGCGCCGCCAGATACGCCCTTTGCAGGCACACAAGACCGCACCAAGGCCGATCCTTTGGAAGAGGCGCGGGTTCTGTATGTCGGGGCCACGCGGGCCAAGTCCAAGCTTTACATTGGCAGCCAAAGGCCAAGCCATATGCAAAAGCTGGCAGGCGGGCGGTTGTGGCGCGGTTACACCGGAGATTTCAGCGTCGAGATCGGGCTTGCGGGCGATGTGCTGGCGATCCTTCCCGCCGCTGATCCCCAAACCCGCGCGGCGGCCTTAATGACTGCCGCCGAAGCGCTGGCTGCACCTGGCCTTTCGCCCAAGGCGGTGCCCGGTGTTGCTTTGCGTGGTGAGAAAAACGGGGCTTGGGCGATTTATCGGGCCAATGCGCAGGGCCTTTCTATTGGTCCGCCGTTGGGGCAGCTGTCACCCGAGGCGGTGGCCGACATCGCGCGGATTGCAGGATGCGACGTGGCTGCTCTGCCGGGCCGGATTGGCGGTTTCTTCCTGTCCGGGGCTGCGACCTGCACCTGGATCGATGGTGATGACAGCGGCATCGCCTTGGTTCCCGTGGTGTGCGGCCTTGCCTCAATTTCAATGGAGGGTAATCCGTGAGAGATGACACCGCGCGCCAGTTAATCGTCAACCGTCTGCATGAAGATCTGATTGGCCCGCTGGACGGCGCGCAGGAGACTTTTACTGACCGGCCGACCGACAGGTATCTGACCGGAATGCTGTTCCCACCCCGCACCGCAATCGCCCAGATCGAGAATGACGAGGCCGAGGCGGCAGGCGTTGATAGCGATACGTCGGTCCAGGACGCCGCAAGTCCGTTTTCATCGGCGCTGCGGCCGTCTTCTGCCGGGCTGTCCTTTGCGGTCATGGCCTTGGGGGCACGTCCGGCGGCCGTCGATGTCTTTATTTCAGCTGGGGTCTACGTTGCCGCTGACGCTGCTTTGGGGAAGGGCAAAGCGGCGACTAAGGGGGCGAGCAAAGTGGAAGGCCGGGCCCGGGTTTGGCACCGCGCCGAGGTCACGTTCGAAGACACTTTGCCCATCGGCGAGATTGCCGCTAAAGGCGGGGTGCGGCGTTTGGACGGTGCAGCACTTGGCATCAATGGGATGCAGCTTTACATCCGCGCCGCCCAGATTGCCGGGGGGCCGGTCCTGGTGACCTTGGCGGTGTCAAATCTGCACCCGATTTCCAGCGGCACTGATCCTGATGAACAGGTGTTTTTTCAGGTCCAACTGATCGCCCGCCCTGCACCTGGGACGCGGTTTTGCGAAAAACCCGCATCCCTGCGGCAAGTCGAAGACGCCGACGACGACCTTGCCGCCGCCGCGTTGATTTACCGCGATGTGCGCGATTATGTGGTGGGCCATACCTGTGCCGCGCGGTTTGTCGAAGAGGGGGGCGAGGTCACAGAGCTGGCCACCGACTGGCTGCCCACTGCCATTGTGCGCAAACCGCGCGAAACGGGCGATCCGATCTTTGACGCGCTGACCCAAGCTGGGCAAGGGGCTGGACAGGAAGGGCCGCTGGATGCCAAATGGCTGTCAGAGGCCCCGGCCGATCAGGTATTGGCCGGGCTTGCTCAGCTTGTGACATTGTATGAAACTTGGATCGATTCCGAAGGGGTCAAAGGCCAGGCCCTGACAGATCCTGCGTTGCGCGCCCGGTTCCAGGTGCACGCGGCCACCTGTCATGCCACGGCGGGACGTATCCGGGCAGGTATTGCTCTTTTGGGCCATGATCCCCATGCCTTGGCAGCGTTCAGGCTGGCCAATCGGGCGATGTGGCTACAAGACCGCTGGAAAAAGGACCGCCAAGACCGCAAGGAACGGCTGATCTGGCGGCCCTTTCAGTTGGCTTTTGTGCTGTTGACGCTTTGTTCGGCCAGCTCGGGCACCGATCCTGACCGCGAGGTGATGGACCTGCTGTGGTTCCCAACGGGGGGCGGCAAGACCGAGGCTTACCTGCTGTTGACCGCCTATGTGATCTTCCTGCGACGGTTGCGCGCAGCGGGTGGGCCTGAGGGGGCCGGGGTCACGGTTTTCATGCGTTACACCCTCCGGCTTTTGACGATCCAGCAGTTCCAGCGTGCCGCGGCAGTGATCCTTGCCTGTGATCTGTTGCGCAGAAGTCCCGACCTTACGGGCGCTACACAGCTGCCCGGCCATTTTGCCACCGATGAGCCGATTGCGATTGGGTTGTGGGTGGGCGCTGACTCCGTGCCCAACAGACTGGCCGAAGCGATCGAGGCCCTGACCCGCGAAAGCCTTGGCGATCAGCCCGCCTCAAACCCGCGCCGCCTGACACGCTGCCCGCAGTGCAATGGCTTGCTGCATTGGGCAGCGAATGACGCCAAGACCGACCTGCAGGTGACCTGCCGCAGCGCGGGCTGCAGCCTTGCAGGCGCGCCCTTGCCGGTAGTGACGGTGGACGATCTGATCTATCAGCGCCAGCCCGCCCTGATGATCGGTACCGCCGACAAATACGCCCAACTTGCGCGAGAGCCAAGGACGGGAAAGCTGTTCGGTCTGGGCACGAACCACGCCCCGCCCGACCTTATCATACAAGATGAATTGCACCTGATCTCGGGGCCTTTGGGCACCATCTCGGGGCTTTATGAAATCGCCATTGACGAGTTGTGCAGCCATCAGGGCAACCGGCCCAAGGTTATCGGTTCAACCGCCACCATCCGCCGCGCCGAAACACAAATCCGCGCCCTGTTTGACCGCAAGGCCGCGCAGTTTCCGCCGCCCGGTCTGGACCACGGCAATTCGGGGTTTGCCGCCACCGATGACAGCGATCCGGGTCGGCTTTATGTTGGTGTTACCACGACCGGTCGGTCGGCCAAGTTTACCTTGCAGGCGGTCATGGCCTCTTTGATGCAGGCAGCCGCCAACCCACAGATTCCTGCAACGCAGGCAGATGGCTATTGGACACTGGTAGCCTATTTCAACGCTTTGCGGGAACTGGGCGGCGCGCTGACGCTGGCGCGCGACGACGTTGGCCGGTCGATCAAGCAATATGCCCAAAGGAGACCCAACGAAGGTGAGCGCGAGCTACCGCCCCCGGTCGAATTGACAAGCCGGATCAGCGCGTCACAGATCAACGAAATCCTGGACCAGCTTGATCATCCGCGCGGCCATGCGGATTGTGTGTCGACGGTATTGGCAAGCAACATGATCTCGGTAGGCGTCGATGTGGCGCGGCTGGGGGTGATGGTGGTCAACGGTCAGCCCAAGACGATTGCCGAATATATCCAAGCCACCAGCCGGGTCGGGCGCGCCGCCATTCCCGGGTTGGTTGTATCGATTTGCAACGCCAACAAGCCGCGCGACCGCAGCCGCTATGAAAGCTTTCAAAACTGGCACCGTGCGCTTTATCGCGATGTCGAGGCAACCGGCGTCACCCCCTTTGCCGAACGCGCCCGCGAACGTGCCTTGCATGCGGCCTTTGTCATCTGTGCCCGCCACTTGATCCCCGAGCTGCGCCACAGCCCTTCGGGCGCGATGGCGGTGCGACCCGAGCTTGAGGAGATCCTTGGTCGCATCGTGGCGCGTGCGCGCTCGGTTCAACAAAGCCCCGCCGAAACCGCAGGGGCCGAGGGAGAGCTGCGGACCTTCCTTGATCTTTGGGTGAACCGGCCGGACCTGACCGAATACTGGGACAAGTGGAAGAACAGCCTGCTGACTTCTGCCGAAGAGGCGCAGGACAAAAGCCGCACGGCTGGGCTTTTGCCGCGCCCGACCCCCAATTCCCTGCGCTCGGTCGAGGCGTCAACAGCCTTTGCCTTGCGCGACTATTGAATGTGAGAGTGCCCCCATGACCGGAATCGGCAAGATCAGACGCAGCCAAGTGATCGGTACCTATGGCCCCGGCGCGATCATCGACTTTCGCAGCCCCGAAGGCGCGCCGATTTCGGCGGTTTCGGGTGGGCTTGAGCTGTGGGAAGAAGCAAAACTGGACCACCGTCAACGCATCCACGAGGTGCGGTTGCAAGCCGGTCTCAAGGTGGATTTCTTCCACCAGCCGCCGGTGGGAAAATACAAGACCGCTGCCAGGGATGCTAAGGGTTATGCCATCGAGGAAGACCGCGAACTGCCCGCCGTCCGTTTCCCAGAATGGTGTTTCTGCCCGTCCTGCGATCGTCTGAAACACATCCGCGACTGGGTCAGCGATCCGGCCCAGCCTGACCGTTGGTGCCCGGTTTGCTCGGGGCAAAAGGGCAAGCCCAAGCGGCAGTTTGTCGTGCCCGTGCGTCTGGTTGTTGCCTGCGAAGCCGGGCATCTGGACGAGTTTCCCTGGGATAGTTGGGTTGGCCATGTCGAAGGCTGCAAGCGGCGCGATCTGAAACTGGTCGGCGAGGCGGCCGGTCTGGCTGGCCTCGTTGTGAAATGTGACGGCTGCGGGGCCGAGAAATCCCTGGCCAAGGCTTACGGCCCCCATGCGCTCGAGCGGATCGGCCACAGTTGCACCGGCCGCCGCCCCTGGCTGCCGCTGGCCCACCGCGAG
>JBGSJU010000359.1:0-2418 GCA_041741655.1 Rhodobacterales bacterium | reverse complement strand
GTCGCGCGGGGCGCAGCAGCAGCCCCGGGTCCTGCGTCACCACATGGGCGACCAATTGCGCCAGTGCGCGCAGCGACAGCCGCCCGCGCGGCCCGGGTTCCTGCGAAATGCCTTTCATGTAGTGCAGGTCCATCGCCTTGCCCGGATCGATGCGGATTGGCGCGGCCTCCGGGAAAGTGGTCATATTAGGGGCTAGGGTCCCCAGATCCTCGATCCGTGCCATGGAAAAGAACTGCCCCGGCGTCAGCGCGGACCGCAGGATCAGCGTGCGCAACCCCATCTGCCGGGCCAGCCGATACAGCAGGCTGTCATAGAACAAGTGCGGAATGTCGAAGAACAGCAGCGTGTCGATGCGGTCTTCGGTCAGGATCGCGGCCAGCCGGTCGGCGGCCAGACAGATGTAGTTGATGTAATCCGACGGGTGGATCAGGTCGTGGTTGCGGTAATTGTGCCCCGCCGCGCCGCGTTGCAGGGTATCCATCGCCTCCAGCAACAGGGCGGGGAATTCGGGCGCCAAGGTCAGCGCGCGCGCCGCGCCCGAAAACCGGTCCTCCGCCATGATATGCCCGCGCTGCCCCTTGGCCATGGTCAGGCGCAACAGGCTGGACGCCTTGTAATCCGCATCACGGTCACCCAGCGTGACCAGATGGGTGATCCGTTCCCCCGCGAGGGACTGCAGGTCGGCCACGATCCGGACCATGTTGTCGGCAGGTGTAACGGCCAAAAGGCGCATGGTATCGGGCCCCGGTTCAGGTTGCGTCTGTCTAGCAGCGCAAGTTTGGCGCGGCAACCGAAGGGCTGGATCGGACTGCAAAGCGGGCACGCCGTTGCACGACGTGTCTCCCGCACATGAGATTGCCAGCCCATCTCGCAAGACAAAACGGGCTGGCAATCATTTCGATCACAGGCACGGGCAGGCCCCGCGCCGTATCGTGTGGATCAGGCGGACTTGCGGCGCTTGGCCACGACCAACCCGCCAAGTGCGGCGATCAACAACCAGCCTGCTGCGGGCAGCGGCACCGCCGATGGCGGCGTGACCCGTCCGGCATACCACAGGTCGTAATGCGACACTTCGGCCTTTGGATCGCTGCTTGCACTGTTGGCGGTGAACCACGTGCCCGATTTTGCATTCACAAGGAACGCGGCGTAAGTGGTTCCTTGCTTCAGCCCGACCAAAAACTTGATCGTGGCCGACGGTGCGTCGTTCAGGGCCCAAGTTCCGATACCGTTGCTCCCGGTCGTAAAGCTGGCAAACGCATGGGCATTGTCGCCCTTTTCCTGCGCGGACCCGACATCGCCAACGGATTTGTAGGCCAGCGAGAAATTCATTCCGAACGCGGACAGCATCGGTGTCCCCGAATAATCTGGAAAACTTGGATCGTCTTTGTCTTTAACGTCGCAAAGGACGTAGCTGGAAGTGTTAGCTTCAACTGAAAACAGCGAAATAAACTTTTCGCCCTGTCCGCCTCCACCGCAGGTCCCGCTGACAGTCGCGGCGCTTGCCGCGCCAGCGATAGCCATGATTGCCGCCGCCGCCGTAGCAAACAGGGTCGTTTTGAAAATATTCATGTCAAATCCTTTCATGGATCGAAAACCATTACCCTCGACGGATAACACAAAAGAGCGTCAGTTTTCAAAATTTCCTCATAGTTTCGCCACATTCGTTACCCGGTAGAAAGCCCTGCAGATATTTTTGCCTCCACTCAACTAGGGGGTTAATGATTGCTGCTGTCCTGTTGCGGAGACGGGCGCCTTGCGTGGCGAATCATCTGGGCAAACTGCTGGCCGACTTGGTTTCCTGCGGGTCCGCCTGCACGGCCGGTGAGAAGCCTGCCGCTGTATGGTAAACTGATCGTGATACTGCGAGTTCCACGATTCGGGTGCTTGGGATGGACGACATTGTCGCACGGCGGTTCACGCATCGTTTTTTGATCTTGGGCGTCGTGCTCCTGGCCCTGTGGTTTGGGGCCTCTGCATCGCTGGCGCAGGTGTCCCAGCGCGCCGAGCCGGTGACCGGTCCGGGCGTAACGACGATCGGCGGGATCGCCACAAATGCCCGGATCAACGTGCGCAGCGGGCCGGCGACCGCCTTTCCGGTGGTCGGGACGCTGAGTTACGGAACCCGCGTGCGCAAGGGCCTGTGCATTGGCGGGGGCAGTTCGCGGTGGTGCCGGGTCGAATCGTTCGATGGCAGGGTCGCGGGCTATGTGTCGGCGCGGTTCTTGGTCGAAGGCAATGTGAAGCCACCGCCGGATGGCCTTGATGGCGGGCCGGATTTCTGGGCTGTGCGGGGGCTGCGGCCCGGCGAACGTCTGGGTGTTCGCCGCGACCCAAGGGATGGCGCGCCGGTGCTTGCCACCCTGCGCAACGGCGAGATCGTGCAGAACCTTGGCTGCCGGATGACCGGCGCGGTGCGCT
>JBGSJU010000358.1:0-8625 GCA_041741655.1 Rhodobacterales bacterium | reverse complement strand
TCCGCGCGGCCATCAGGCCCAGCCGCCCCATCGCCTCGTGGACCGTGGCTGTGCCGCAGGTGGCCAGCCCGTCAATGACCGCCTGCGACGCGCGCGGCACGTTCGTGACGACCACACCCATCACAATTCATCCACGGTGCGCGGATAGACCGACTGGAACGCCTCGGCGTAGTTGCACGCCCGTCCGCTGGCTTGGCCGCCGGAATTGCGGGTGAAATGATTGGCCCGGTTCTGGGCGACACGGGTGTAGTATTCCCACAGATGCTCTTGCCCCGCCATACATTCGATGGCGGCGCGCTTTTGATCCCATACCGGCGTGATGTCCAAAAACGTATCTGGCTTCCATCCCATCTGTTCGGTCTGATGCGGTTCGAACAGATAGACCTGCGGCGCGCCCAGCACCTTTTGCCCCGGATTATGGCCCCAGGCTTGCGCGGTGGACCGGCATTCCAGCACCACCTGCGTGGTGGCCATGTGGTCGGAATTATAGGGGTCATATTGCGAATGCGACATCATGAAGGCGGGCTGCACGGCGCGGATCACGTCCACGATGCGGTCGCGCGCCGCGCGGGTGAACTCCAGCGGGTAATCGCCCAGATCGAAGAACTGGATGTCATGCACGGCCAGCGCCTTTGCCGCGGCCTCGGCTTCCTTGCGGCGCTCGGTCTTGACCTTGTCCAGCGTCATGCCGGGCTGGCGCCACAGTTTCGCGCTTTCGCCGCGTTCGCCATAGGACAGGCAGACAACGGTCACCTGATAGCCCAGCCCCTGATGCAGCGCGATGGCGCCACCCGATCGCCAGACGAAATCCGCGGAATGTGCCGAGATGATCAGCGCGGTTTTTGGATCAGACATGATCAGCCCCTTGGTTATGCCTTGGCCTTGGCGGGTTCCTGCGGCGCGTCCAGAATGCCGCGGGCGTAGTCAGCGGATGCGACAATCCCGCCCAGCGGGAAGATGTGGATGCCCGCAATCAGGCTGTCGGGCCGGGCGGCGGCATGCGCGGCCAGCCCGGTCAACACCGCATCGGGTTCGAACGGCAACAAAAGCGTCGTCAGATCGCGCGCGCGTTTTTGCAACACCGACAGCGATGGGCCCACACCGCAGGCGATGGCGAATTTCACCAGCGTCTGCAGTTTGGTTGGCCCCGCCACGCCGACATGAATGGGCAGGCGCACACCCGCCGCCTGCAACCGGTCGGCCCAAGCAATGACCGGGGCCGCGTCAAAGGCGAATTGCGTCGCCATCGCCATCGCCGCGTCGGTGCGTTCGGAGAACGCCTGTTTCCACAGGGCCGCCGCGTCCACCAACCGGTTGCTGCCATCCATGTCAATGTCGCGGTTGCCCTCGGGGTGGCCGGCGACATGCAGGTGCTTGAACCCATGGCGGTCGAACAGGCCGGTGTCCAGCAATTGCATTGAACTGTCGAAATCCCCCACCGGCTGTTTCGATCCGCCCGCCAGCACCAGCGCCTGTGACACGCCCGCGCCATTCGCATAAGCGCTTAGCCAAGTGTCCAGCGTGGCGCGATCCGCCACGAGACGCGCGGGCACATGCGGCATGACGGCGAAGCCTTCGTCGGTCAGGCGGCGTGCGGTGGCCAGCATGTCGTCGAACGGCGTGCCCTCGATATGGGCGAGGTAAACCCGCGTGCCCGCCGGCAGCAGGACGCGGAAGTAGTCGATCTTGGCGGCGGTGCGGGGCATCACCTCGATCGAATAGCCGCGCAGCATCCCGGCGATGGACGGGTCACGGGCGGTGTCCTTGCGGAAGTTCAGGATGGCCATGGGCGCGTGTCCTTAGCGGTTGGTCGGCGGGGTGCCGTGGGTGTGGAAGGTGTCGATGGTTTTCAGGCCCCAGGCCTGACCCTTTTTGCGGTCGGTTTCGGTCCAGCACACAGGCTGCCAATCGGGGTCAAGGATCAGCCGCGCCCCGGCATTGGCCAGTTCGACGCGGTTGCCGGCGGGTTCCCAGACATACAGGAAAAACGTGCCCTGAATGGCATGCTTGTGCGGGCCGGTTTCGATATGCACGCCGTTTTGCAGGAAGATATCGGCGGCGCGCAGGATATCCTCACGCTGGTCGGTGGCGTAGGTCACATGATGCAGGCGCGCGGTGCCGCCGGAATGATCCTCGGTGCAGGCCAGATCATAGGTCTTGTTGTTGATGGTGAACCAGCAGCCGCCGATGCGGCCATTGTCCAGTTGGATGTACTCTGTCACGCGCGACCCAAGGCAGGTTTCCATGAACCGGCGGAATTCGGTCACGTCCGAGGCCAGCAGGTTCAGGTGGTCAATCCGACGCGGTGCCGCCCCGGTGAAGGCGGAAGTGGTGTTCTTCAACGCCGGCGCATCGGCCCCCTGCCCGCGGAATTTCACCGTGTCGTGGTAGATCTCGAACACATGCCCGAACGGATCTTCGAACCGGAAGGCGCGGCCATGGCCCGGATCGCCATCCGTCCAGCCATGCACCTTGTAGCCCGACGCCGTGATCACCGCGACGCGCCGCGCCAGTGCCTCGGGCGATACAGCGCGATAACCGATATGGCCGACGCCCGTGGTATGGTGCCGGGTCAGTTTGAGCGAATGGTATTCGTAATCGTCCCACGCCCGCAGCCAGGCGCTATTGGCGTCCTGCCCGGACAGTTTCAGGCCATAGACGCGCGTAAAGAAATCAAGGCTTTCGTCGAAACGGTCGGTATAGACCTCGACGTGTCCCAGATGCGCGATATCGTTGATCGGTTCCATGGCGACCTTCAGTTGAACATGGTGTTGGGCAGGAACAGCGAGATTTGTGGAAAGGCGACCAAGATCAACAGCGTGACGAACATCGCGCCCCAGAACGGCAGCACGCCTTCAAAGATGCGGCCCAAGGGCACGCCGGGGGCGACGGATTTCACGATGAACACGTTCAGGCCCACGGGCGGCGAGATCAGCCCCATTTCCAGCGTCAGCACCACCAGCACGCCAAACCAGATCGGGTCGATCCCCAGCGCGATGATGACCGGAAAGAAGATCGGCAGCGTGAGGACCAGCATGGCGAAGCCTTCCAGAAAGCAGCCAAGGATCATGTAGATCACCATGATCACCGCCAGCGCGCCGTAAGGCCCGAGGTTCATTGCTGCCATCGCGTCGCCGACCACAGTCGGGATATGGCTGAGGGCGAGGAACGGGTTGATCATATGCGCTGCGATCAGGATCAGCATGACGGTCGCGGTGGTTACCACGCTGTCACGCCCCGCCTCGCGCATCGCAGCCCAGGTCAGGCGGCCCGTGACTGCGCCATAAAGGATGACCAGCGCCGCGCCGACCCCTGCCGCCTCGGGCGGGCTGAAGAAACCGCCGTAGATGCCGCCGATGGTGGCCAGCACCACCACAAGGATCGGGATCGCGCCGACCAGCGCGCGGGCTTTTTCGGCCGTTGTGGTTACCGGGCCGCGCGGACCGAACTCGGGGTTGATCCAGCACAACACGGCCACGACAGCCATGAACATCACCAGCAGCAACAGCCCCGGCAGCACACCCGCCAGAAACAGCCGACCGATGCTTTGTTCGGTCAGGATGGCGTAGATGACGAAGCCGGTCGAGGGCGGGATCAGGATGCCCAACGTGCCGCCCGCCGCCACGACGCCGGTGGACAGCCGGGTGTCATAATTGAACCGGTCCATCTGCACCAGACTGACCTTGCCCATGGTCAGGGCGGACGCAACCGATGACCCCGACAATGCCGCGAACCCGCCGCAGCCGATCACGGTGGCATGGGCCAGCCCGCCGCGCACCCGGCCAACCAACGCATAGGCCGCGTCGTATAGTTGTGTGCTCATGCCCGTCGAGCCGGCGACATTGCCCATCAGGATGAACAGCGGCACGACGATCAGTTCCGGGTTGGACGCGAGGGTGAAGGTCTCGGACGCCAATAGGCCCATCGCGGCGTTCCAGCCGTTCAGCACCCAGATGCCGACAAAGCCCACGACGAACATGGCGAATGCCACGGGGATGCGGAACATCAGCATCCCCAGCAGGATGACGATACCGATTGTGCCGATGCTGCCGCCGGTCATGGGTCAGGCTTTCTGTTCGCGCCGGACGTCGCGGCGCAAGAAGGTCAGTTCGACAGCCCGCAAGGCCATGCCCAGCGCCGCCATGATGGAAAAACCGCAGATCGCCCATTGGAACCAGGCCTTGGGCCAGCGCAGCAGGTTGGTGGACAGGTTCAGCATCTGGCTGATCTTGGCGCTGTCCCAGATCGCCAGCGTGATCATGGCAAAGATCACCACACCGATCAGCGCCGACCCGATATCAAGACCACGGTTCAACCAGTCGGGAAAGCGGTGTTCCAGCAGGTCCACCCCGATATGGCCGCCCTGCCGGTCACACAGCGCCATGCCGCCAAAGACGACGATCACCAGCACCATGGTCACGATATCCTGGGATCCGTAAAGCGGGCTGCCAAAGCCGCGCCCGACGACATCCACAACGATCACTGCCACCATCGCAAAGATGCCGATGATCCCGATGGTTGCGGACAGGCCGATCAGCCTGTCCGCGAGGGTGCGGATCGCCCCCATTACTTGGCCCGCATCGCGGCCAGCGCGGCATCGCCGCCGACGCTGGCGACATAGGCGGTCACCACACCCGACACGGCATCCTCAAACGCCTTGGCCTGTTCGGGGGTCAGATCGACGATGGTGTTGTCACCCGCCTTGCGGGCGGCTTCCATCGCGGCGTTGGCGGTCACCAGCCAAGCATCCTCGGCAGATTTCGACAGCGGCGCACCGGCGATGGCGTCGATCGCGGCCTTCTGGTCGGCGGGCAGACCGTCATATTTGGCCTGGTTCATCACCGCAAAGAACGACCCGCGGCCGATGTTTGCGCCCAGCGTGTAGCTGGCCGCGACCTCTTCCAGCTTGAAGTCCGAAAGGGTGGACGCGCCGGTGATCACGCCGTCGATCAGCCCGGTCTGCATCGCGTTATAGACCTGGTTGATCGGCATCTGCACCGGGGTCGCGCCCAAGGCGGTGGCGACTTCGGCCATGGTGGCGCCTGCCACGCGGATTTTCAGCCCGGCCAGATCGGCGGGGGTGCGGATCACCTTGTCCTTCATGATGAAGATGTTGGGTTCCGACGTCCACAGCGCCAGCGGCTTGGTGCCCGGATACTCGGCGGCAATCGCGTCATAGGCGCGCCAGATCGCTTCATACCCCGGCATGTCCAGCGGGATGGCGTTGGGCAGTTCGACGATCATCGTCTTGCCGAATTGCGAGCTGGTATAGCCCGGCAGACCCCAGACGATATCGGCCACGCCTTGGACGGCGCGAACATATTGTTCGGCGGGGCCCGCGCCCAGTTCGCCGCCATGATAGCCGCGCACGGTCAACGCGCCGCCAGTGGCATCCGACACCGCCTTGTTCAGCACTTCGATCACGCTGGCGTTGATGGTGTGCATCGGCGGGGTGAAGTTCGCGAATTTCAGTTCTTCGGCGGCGAAGGCGGCGGTGCCCCCGATCGCCAGCGTTGCGGCGGTAATCAGCGTGGTCAGTTTCATGTCATGATCCTCCCTGGTGACATGGTGGGATGGCGGGGCGCGGGTCTTGGTGCCTGCGCCCCGTCCTGCGTTACTTAGACGGTCTGCTTGGTGCGCCAGCTGTCGGCGTAGTTCGCGCGCGCCTCGGCGGCATAGGGCGTGGGCGACACGCGCACACGGATTTCCGTCTGGCGGTGCGGCTCGGTCGAGGTTTTGCCGGTGGTTTCCGGTTCGCCCCATTTCATCGTCAGGATGTCGCCGACCTGCACATCGGTAGACACGACACCCAAGGACAGCACGGAGCGTTCGTTCCACGAATAGCCGTTGAACATCGACATGCCGACCATCTTGCCATCGCGCATCACCATGTCGGCGGACGAGGACGCATAGTTCGGCTGCGGGAAATCGATCCACTTGTAGGGCGTGCCCTGTTCAAAGGCCGACGCGATCACTTTCAGCACATCGTCGCGGTTCCATTCGAACGTGACTTTTTTGCGCTTGGCGCCTGCGGCCTTGATCTTTTCCAGCGCTGATTTGCCGACGAAATCGGGTTTCTTCCAGCCGATGTAGAAATCATAGCCCAGTTCGAACGGGTTGACGTAGTAGTCCTCGATGTTGTCGGACACAAAGCTGCCGCCGATGGCACCCGCCGCTTCGTACATGTCGGCGCCCAGCCAGTCGCGGTAATCGGCCACCATGCCATCGCCGGTGTAGATGCCGGGCAGCGGCGACGGGATCCAGCCGGATTCCAGTGTGTTGGTGGAATAGGCGCGCGACCCGCACTGCACCAGATTGACACCGGCATCACGCGCGGCCTGCAACACGGTGGAATGGATGTAATCCTTGTCCTTGTAGGGGCCCCAGATTTCCAGACCGGGTGCGCCCGACATGCCATGGCGCAGCGCCTGCACCTTTTTCGACCCGACATTGATCCAGTCCACATGGAAGAACTTGATGTCCGGCACCGGGCCGCCGTTCATCTTTTCAAAGACTTTCGGCGCATCGGGGCCCTGGATCTGGAACCGGTAATGTTCGCGCAGCACGCGCTCGCCTTCGGGGCGCGACGGCGAGCGGGGGTCATAGCGCAGGCGCACGTTCCACTTGCCGTAGGCGGCGCAGAACATCAGCCAGTTCGAGGTCGGCGCGCGGCCCACCAGCACGTATTTGTCTTCCCTCTCGCGGAAGATGATGTGATCGCCGATCACATGTCCGGCGGGCGTGACGGGCACGAAATGCTTGGCGCGGTTCAGGTCGAAATTGGCAAAACTGTTGATGCCGTGATGCGACAGGAATTCGGTCGCCTGCGGGCCTTCGACGATCAGTTCGTCCATGTGATGCGACTGATCGAACAGCACGGCGGAATTGCGCCATGCGGCCTGTTCGTTGCGCCAGTTCTGGAATTCGGGCGCGACCACGGGATAGACATACATCCCGGCCTTGGAATTGCGCAGCATTGCCACCGGGTTCTTGTGGGTCTTCATCAGATCGGAAAGGCTTGGCATCGGAGGCTCCTTTGGATTGCCGTGTGTATCAGGACGCGACCAGCAGCAGGCCGGGCACACGCCGGGCCAGTTTCGGAACTTGGCGCGGATCGCCGCTTGTCAGGTATTCGAGGTTTTCCCGCGCAATCCGGGCGTGTTCGCGGCACAGCGACTCGGCGCGGCTGCCCTCGCGGTTCTGGATGCTGTCGTAGATATGGCGGTGCTGGCGTTGCGCGCGGCGCAGGGACGCCTGAAAATCCGGCAGGATGTCCTGCCCCAGCAGAAACGCACTCGGCGATGCCAATGGCAGGCGGCTGACGCGTTCCAGTTCGCGTTCGATCACCGGACTGCCCGCCATCCGCGCCAGCAGGTCGTGGAAATTGCTGTTTTCATGGCCGTAGCGGTCAAAGTCCACCGCACGGTCGCCCCAGGTGGCGATGTCCAGCCGGTCCAGCACGGCGGCCATCTGCGCCATCAGCGCCGGGTCGACGCCGCGTTCGGCCGCCATGCGGGCGGCGGTGCCTTCGATCACGCCGCGCAATTCGATGCTGTCGATGATGTCAGCGGTGGTGAACCGTGCAACGCGACAGCCGCCGGTTTCTATCTTTTCCAGCAGGCCTTCGGCCACCAGCCGGTCCATCGCCTGCCGCAAAGGTGTGCGCGAAATGCCTAGCCGTTCCGACAGTGCGACCTCGGGCAGCCGGTCGGTGCCCGCGAATTCGCCGGCAAGGATCAGCGCGCGCAGGCCCTGCAACGCCTTTTCGGATTGCGACATGCGTTCCGGGCTGTCCATGCGATCCCCCCGTGGTTGCCCACTGTCCGGCCTCGCCTCCCCGCGATGCCCTGACGCATGGACAGGTATTCTGTATACAGGATTCCGTCAAGACGGAAAGTTTTGACGAAATTTCAGGGCATGAAGGCATTCCTGTATACATCATCCGAATCGGGCATGAAAAAAGGCGCCCCGGTTCCCCGGGACGCCCCTTGCTTGCGGTCACTGGATCAGGCGGCCAGATCGAACCGGTCGGCGTTCATCACCTTGGTCCATGCGGCAACGAAATCATGCACGAACTTCTCGGCATTGTCGTCTTGGGCATAGACCTCGGCATAGGCTCGCAGGATGGAATTCGACCCGAACACCAGATCCGCGCGCGTCGCGGTGAACTTTGCCGCGCCGGTTTTGCGATCCTGCAATTCATACAGGTTGCGACCCTTCGGCACCCATTTGAAGCCCATGTCGGTCAGCGTGACGAAGAAATCGTTCGTCAACGCGCCAACACGGTCGGTGAACACGCCATGCGCCGTGCCGCCGTGGTTGGTGCCCAACACGCGCATCCCGCCAATCAGCACGGTCATTTCCGGCGCGGTCAGGCCCAGCAGCTGCGCACGGTCCAGCAGCAGTTCCTCGGCCTCGGTGGCGTAGTTCTTCTTCATCCAGTTGCGGAAACCGTCGGCAACGGGTTCCAGCGGCGCAAAGGAGGCGGCGTCGGTCAACGCCGCGGTCGTGTCGCCACGGCCCGGCGCGAAAGGCACGGTGATGGCGAAACCGGCCGCTTTCGCCGCCTGCTCGATGCCGACATTCCCCGCCAGAACGATGACATCCGCCACCGACGCGCCGGTG